>JABDMQ010000119.1 GCA_013001365.1 Flavobacteriaceae bacterium | reverse complement strand
CTTCTTGATAGTAACATCTATTATTGAATTATGATATAAAGATAAGGAATCAATAGCTATGCCATACCAACAAAAAAGTCTCACTATTTAGTGAGACCTTCGTATAATTTAGATGATTCCACAATTAGTACGGAATGTCATTCAATTAGTTATTCAATGCTTCTGCACCACCAACAATTTCCAAGATTTCGTTGGTAATAGCGGCTTGTCGCGCCTTATTGTATGTAAGTTTAAGTTGGTCCCTTAATTCTGTTGCATTGTCGGTTGCCTTGTGCATGGCAGTCATTCGTGCGCCATGTTCACTTGCAAAAGAATCCCTAACACCCTTGAAAAGTTGGGTTTTCAATGATTTTGGTATCAATTGCTCGACAATTTCGATCTTGGAAGGCTCAAAAATATAATCTGCATGAGCATTCCCTTCACCTTCAATCGGTACGATTGGCAAGAATTGCTCTGTCATGACGATCTGAGTTCCTGCGTTCTTGAATCGATTATAGACCAATATGATCTTATCGAATTCCCCTTCAACAAAACGCTCCATTAATGATTCGGCGATCTTAGAGACATTATCAAATGTCAGATCATCAAAAACCGCACTGTCATTAGATATGATGTCAAAAGATTTAGAAAGGATATCATTCCCTTTCTTACCAATCGCTGCAATAGAGACTTGCTTACCAGCATATTCTTCGTGAGAAAGTCTGGTGGCTTCCTTGATGATATTACTATTAAATGCGCCACATAGTCCCTTATTGGAAGTAATAGCAACAATTAATACCTTGTTGACATCCCTTTCAGCTGAAAACTTACTACCTGAATCCGCATCCAATGTCGCGCTTAGGCTCTGAAGCAATTCTGTTAATTTATTTGCATAAGGACGCATTGCCGTAATTGCATCTTGGGCCTTCTTGAGTTTGGCAGCAGATACCATTTTCATGGCACTAGTGATCTGCATCGTTGATGAGACTGAAGATATCCTATTACGTATTTCTTTTAAGTTAGCCATCCTGCTTTACTAATTAAGCTTTATACCTTGCTGCAAGTTCGTTACATACTGTTTCCAAGGTTTCGGTTGCCTCATCGGTTAGTTTACCAGATTTTAAGGTTTCCAATACGTCTTTGTGTTTTGCATTCAGTATTTCTATGAAATCCCTTTCGAAAGTTTTTACTTCTTCAACGGGTACATTTCTTAACAGATTCTTGGATCCACAGAAAATTATTGCAATCTGGTCTTCTACTTTGAATGGGTCATTTTGAGCCTGCTTCAATATTTCAACATTTCTCTTTCCTTTTTCAATAACGTTCAATGTTGCTGCATCAAGGTCCGATCCGAACTTTGCAAACGCCTCCAATTCACGGAATTGGGCTTGGTCTAGTTTTAATGTACCGGCTACTTTCTTCATTGACTTGATCTGAGCGTTTCCTCCAACACGAGATACAGAAATACCTACGTTAATTGCAGGACGTACACCCGAGTTGAATAAATCTGACTCCAAGAAGATCTGTCCGTCAGTAATGGAGATCACGTTTGTTGGGATATAAGCTGATACGTCACCTGCTTGTGTTTCGATAATTGGCAATGCAGTTAACGATCCGCCACCTTTGACCAATGGTCTCAAACTATCAGGCAAGTCATTCATTTCCTTTGCAATCGTATCGTCGTTGATCACTTTTGAAGATCTTTCCAATAACCTTGAGTGCAAGTAGAATACATCTCCAGGATATGCCTCACGTCCTGGTGGACGTCTTAATAACAAGGAAACCTCACGATAGGCAACGGCTTGTTTTGACAAATCATCATAAATGATCAAGGCTGGACGACCAGTATCTCTGAAATACTCTCCGATAGCAGCTCCTGCCATAGGTGCATATACCTGCATTGGTGCTGGATCAGAGGCGTTAGCAGCTACTATGGTCGTGTATGCAAGAGCTCCTTTTTCTTCTAATACCTTTGCGA
Organism: Flavobacteriaceae bacterium; assembly: GCA_013001365.1. Taxonomy (GTDB): domain Bacteria; phylum Bacteroidota; class Bacteroidia; order Flavobacteriales; family Flavobacteriaceae; genus JABABD01. Next base: position 19,227 of record JABDMQ010000119.1, on the reverse strand, counting down.
TATTGGCAACTGTTGAAGCTTTTTGGCCAACAGCAACATATATACAATAAACAGGTTCACCTGCATCGTAAAATTCTTTCTGGTTCAAGATGGTATCGATACAAACCGTCGTTTTACCAGTTTGTCTATCACCAATTACCAACTCACGCTGGCCTCTACCTACAGGGATCATCGCGTCAATCGATTTTATTCCAGTTTGTAACGGCTCTGTTACTGGTTCACGGAAAATAACACCAGGAGCTTTACGCTCTAGAGGCATTTCATATAATTTTCCACCGATAGGACCTTTACCATCAATTGGCTCTCCAAGCGTGTTAACCACACGTCCAACGATTTCCTCACCAACGTTCAAGGAGGCGATACGATTGGTACGCTTTACGGTAGATCCTTCACTGATTCCTTTAGAAGGTCCTAATAATACGATACCAACGTTATCTTCTTCAAGGTTCAATACGATTCCTTCCAATCCTCCTTCAAATTCTACTAATTCTCCGTATTGTGCATTTGAAAGTCCATACGCACGAACAATACCATCACCAACGGTAAGTACAGTTCCTACTTCGTCCAAGGAAGCGCTTGCTTCAAATCCTGAAATTTGTTGTTTTAAGATTGCCGATACTTCAGCTGGTTTTACTTCTGCCATCTTTATTTAATTTATCCCTTCTTTGACAAAGGCAATTTTTAATTTAATGTAAATTCTCTTTTCAATTTATCGAGCTTATCAGCAACACTTGCATTATACTGAATGTCTCCAACCCTAAGAATAAATCCACCTAGGATATCCTCATCAATTATGTTTTCTAAGGTAACGTCCTTTGATCCAGTTAATTCCTTGACCTTATTCAGGACCTTGGTCCTTAGCTCGTCAGTTAATGGAACTGCTGTTGTAACCTTTGCCACTTGTGTTTCTTTGAGTCGATCATAAAGAACTGTAAATTCTGATGCGACTAATCCTAGAAGATTCAATCTCTTATTGGCGATCAATGCATCGATAAGACCTATCGTAATAGAATCCGATGATTTAAATATCTCGGTTAGTGCTGATTTCTTGACAGCAGAACGAACAACAGGGCTTTGTAACATATTGTCCAGATCCTTATTAGCACTAATTGTGTCAGCAATGAGTTTCATGTCATCATTTACCGAATCAGCAGATTTCTGGTCTACCGCAAGGTCCAGGACTGCCTTTGCATAACGTATTGCTGCTCTTGTTCCTGCCATTTATTATTACTTTAAAGTCGCTTCACCTAACATTTCCTCTACAAGCTCAAGTTGCTTGCTCTTGTTAGATAGTTCTCCACGTACTACTTTTTCAGCTATCTCAACGGATAACCCAGCCACGTGGTTCTTTAGTTCGGCCATAGCTGATTTCTTTTCACTTTCAATGGCGGCCTGAGCCTGTTCGATCATCTTACCAGCTTGCGCTTGCGCTTCTTCTTTGGCATCAGAGATCATTTTCTCCTTTAATTCACGGGCCTCTTTTAACATAGCTTCACGCTCAACACGTGCTTCTTTAAGAATTCGTTCGTTATCCGCCTGCAGGTTTTCCATTTCACGCTTGGCCTCTTCAGCAGATGCTAAAGCGGACCTAATGCCTTCTTCTCTTTCACTTACAGCCCCAAGAATTGGTTTCCAAGCGAATTTTCCTAAAATGAAAAGCAATGTCAAGAACGCAATTGCTGACCAAAATATAAGGCCTAAATCGGGAGATACTAATGGATTGTCCATATACTATTGTTTTATTTAACTATTTCAAACAAAAGAATGTATAAGGTGCAGCCAACCGCTACACCTTATACCCTCTTCAAGTCTTAAGCGCTCATTGCCAAGAAAGATACAACGACCGCGAAAAGTGCTACCGCCTCGATAAAGGCAATAAGTACAATTGCAGAACCTTGTAGTTTTCCTTGCATTTCAGGTTGGCGTGCCATAGCTTCCATAGCTGCACCACCAATTTTCCCTACGCCAATACCACCACCTATTGCGGCAAGTCCTGCTCCAATAGCAGCAAATGCTCCATAACTAACAGCGGCTTCTTGTAATAATGCTAAACTCATAGTTTGAAATATTTAAAAATTAATTAATGTTCTTCTTCTAATGCCTGCCCAAAATACAATGCAGACAGTAATGTAAAAATGTATGCTTGAATTGCAACAACCAGCACCTCAATAACACTGATGAAAACCGTGAACAAAACCGAAACTGGTGCAACCCAAACAGATTTTAATACGAATATCAAGGAGATCAAGCTCAACACGATCACGTGCCCAGCAGTTATGTTTGCAAACAAACGTATCATAAGTGCCATTGGCTTTATGAATATTCCCAAGAATTCGATCGGTGCCAGGAACAACTTCATGTAAACAGGAACACCTGGCATCCAGAATATGTGTCCCCAATAATGCTTGTTTCCAAGAAAAGTCGTGATTATGAATGTAATGACCGCCAAGGTCATTGTAAATGCAATATTTCCACTCAGGTTTGCACTGAATGGGAAGAATGGAATCAATCCAAAGATATTATTCAACCAGATAAAGAAGAATAATGTTAGTAAGAAAGGCATAAACCTTTTGTAATGATGTTCGCCAATATTGGGTATTGCTACCTCATCCCTGATAAAAACAATGATTGGTTCCATGAACCTTCCTATACCACTTGGCATGTTTGAATCTGATTTCTTATAAGACCTTGCAGCTGCCAAAAACACCAACAGCAGCACGATCATAGACAAGAACATCGAGAAGACATTTTTAGTAATCGAGAAATTAAGGGGTTTAGCAGCATTTATTGGGTGAAGTTCGGCATCAAAATTAACAGCACTCTCACCTCCATTCAACTGATAGATCTTTTCATGAAGATTTACGAATTTCAAGCCTTTACGTTCAACAATTGTCTTGCCTTCGATATCATGATGGAATTCACTGGACATAAAAGTGACCAGGCCATTTTCTGTCCATAAAATTACTGGTAGAGGCACAGTTAAATCACCGGCAACATGAAAGCCGTGACTATCTGTTATGTGGTGAAATATAAGCTCATTGGTGTCGAATGGTTCATCTCCTTCAACCGGTTCTTTTGAACCTGCAAAACCCGTTGCAAAAAACGATAAGAAAAAAATGGTTAAAAATGCCTTGAATGTCTTGCTATGCATTGAATCTTTATTTTAAAAAACGGCTTCTTAAAATTCGGTGCAAAAATACACACATTATATTAACAAACAAACATTAACAGTACTTTGTTTTCAGCTTTTTTGGAGAAAATTATTCAGGCTGAAAATCTCGAAAGTAAGGAATAGAAAATACGGGATGAAAAAATTGAATACCTCTAATTGTGCATGCTCTGATTTCTTTAAAAAAAGAGGCAGCAGTAAGACTATTGCGAGGACCATTTTCAAGCCAGTGAAGCTCAAGAAAAGTTTAAGCATATCCTTTCCTTTATCACTGTAATATCTCAATGCGCTGAACACTAGGAAAACCATGACAAAATTGAATGCATAGATCAGCCATAATGGTATTTGCAAATCCCCTTCAAAGAATTGCTCAAGGATATAATTATGAGTGGCCCAAAGTAGCAATGAAAAAACAACTAGTTTAATAAGGAAAGCTATTATGGATCTACTCATCGGAAAGGTCTTGTTTCTTAGAAATGTTTGTTGCTCTCTTAATTACGATATATAAGGCTATAGCCACACTTAGCAAAGAGCAGATCAAGGTGAAAGTATGATAATCGTTAGGATAATTTTCATCAAGCTTTATGCCACCATAGGTGCCAAGTACTATGATCGCGATCATCTGAAATGCAATCCCTGAATATCGCGCGTAAGAATTAAGCCGATTGCTCTGCTTTTTGTTTCTGGTGCTCACCTTTATTGAGTTCTTTGATCGCACCTTTCATAGAGCATGATGCATTGAATGTTGCTCCTGGCTCAACAGATAACTTGCCTACGATAACTTCGCCCTCGATAACTGCTGATGATTTTAACGTAAGTGTTCCTGAAAGTATGAGCTTACCAGAGAATTTACCTTCAAAATCAGCATTAGCCCCTTCCAAAGTTCCATTAATGCTACCCATTTTTCCAACCACGACCTTGCCTGGCGTCTTCAATGTGCCTTCTATCAAGCCATCTATCCTAAATCCACCTTCGCTGGTCAAATCTCCAACGATCTTGGTTCCTTGAGCGATCCTGTTCTGTTGGGAGGTTGAGTCTGAATCCTGCCTTCCTTTCTTATTATCTGAAAACATAATGCACGTATTTAATTTGGGTTTATCTTATTGAGATTCTAAATAAGTATTAAGGTTTTTGTGTATTTGCAAAATCTCATAGTTTTTTGAAGAAATAGCGAAATAATCACTTTTGGTAATCTTATATTTTTCTTCCTCTAAAAGTTCTGCAAAGCCCTTTGCTCCCTCAATACTTTTCAATCCATGAACGACTACAAAAGTAGTGTTTTTATCGTAAACGTCGATTGAAGTACTTAATTCATAGTATTTAACATCTGCTGTTACTTCGGCCAATATCTTATTGAATTCTTCAACTTCTGAAAAAGTTGCATTTGAAAATGGATAGATCACTTTGCATTTTGTGGCATCCTTATCGTCAACGAAATCTTTCTTGGCAATCTTCTTGAAAACAAGATTGCTCATCATCTCTGCCCTCTTTCCTTCTGGACTGTTCGGATAATTCAATGCAATGAATTCTATGGCCTTCTTATAAGCATCAAACCCATACAATCTTCCACTTGCCGTGGCTTTCAAGAACTCGAATTTAGGCACTATGTCCTCTCCTTCAAACGTGTTTATGTACTCTTCTGACTTTGATATGACTTCTGCATATTCTTGATTCTCATGTTTTCTGAAAAGCGCTTCGTAAAGACTTTCTGGACTATTTTCGTCCTTGGACAATTCGATTTCTGGATTATTGATTATCGACGCATATCTAGAATCTGGATAATTGGAAACAATGTCATTTTTCATGATTTCGGCCTCTCCAGGCTCACCAAGAAGTTCATAGATCCGGAATAAATTATATTTGGAAGGTAAGATCAATCGCTCTTCTGGGCCATTACGCAAAAGTTTTTGCAGCTTGTCTTTAGCCAACTCGTACTCCGTGAATTTTTCCTTGTAGATCAATCCTAATTGATAATAGGCAAAATTTCGTTCTCTAGTAATACTGTCGATGACTTTTTCATCTTTAGGTATCTTAGATATATAGAATTCAGGGTCCATCAATTCTTCCTCACTTGCAGTTAAGATAGCGCTGTCTTCTGAGGCATTGGCCAAAGAGGAAATGCCTTGTCCTGATGACCTCCAATTGTCTTCCAAAGGTCTATCTCCCCAAACCTTGATGAATTCGTTCTTCCCAAAAGCAACAGAAGTTGCATTGTAAAAATAGAAAGGCTCGCCAGACTCTCTTTCTTGGCCAATTCTATTCCCTAAGGTTTGTCCATCTTGTATGAGGCCTTTATTTCTTTCTGCTATTGCTTCGCGCTCTTTTTCTGCCTCGGCCTTTGCTTTAAGGTCAGCAATATAGGATTCGAAAAACGCTAACCTGTCTTCATCGGAAAGCGAGACCAGATTCAATATGCTATCGTTCCTTTGTGATCCGAGTTCGTAGAGAATTACATCGTCCAGATTGTCTCGTTTACGTTTTATTATCCTATAAGGTTTTGAATTTTCTACAAGCTTCGTCATTGTACTATCGTAATACGCGCCTGCCATCTGGTATTGGGCATTATCAAAATTCATATCTCCCAAGGCCAAATAATTTCTTGATTGCAAGTATCGATCCTGCGATAACGCTCTTAAGGATTTGTTGTAGTATTTGGTTGCTAAAGTATCCGACTCGTTGGTTTCATGAAAAACGGCAATTTGATGATAGATCTTATCTAAAAAAGGCCTGTTCTCACGATTTTCCTCAAGATCAGTCAAATGCTCCAAGAATTCCAGTTTATTGCCATCTTCATAATCAAAATTCTTGGCCTTCTCAATATATGCACTGATCATGTAAATTCTTGGTGTCTTCCGATTAAGTTCGATGACTTCGTCAAAAGCAATATTAGCACTGTCCCTAAATTCCAACATATTATAGAGTTGTCCTTTAATGAAGTTGTATCGACCTTTTTCTTCATTGTCTTTGGTGGCAATTGAGGCAACCTTCATCTGCATCAAAGCACTGTCCAAGGACTTCGTGTTGATATATGCTTGGGCCAACATGGATGTAGCATCAGCAAGATCTTGCTTTTCAAGTTTTTCCTGTTCTAGTAATCGTTTAAGGTTCTTGATGGCCACTTCATCATTTTCTAGCCTTATATTGGTCTTTTCTCTCCATATCTTGACCTGATTGATCTTATCGCTAGTTGGATAATCATTCAAGATATTATTGAATGCATCCAATGCTGGAACGAAGCGCTGATCGAAATATCTTGCTTTTCCCAATAGTAGATAGGCCTCATCCATTTGAGGATTGTATTCCTTTCCCTGAACCTTTATGGCATGTTTCTGAATGGCCTTAACCGCCTTTTCTTCGGCTCTTTCAAAATTAGGGTTCTTGCTTTGGCCTGGGAGCGATATCTCCTCTGAAACCTGCATGCGTTCAATTGGCAAGAGCTCCCAGTAATTATCGTTATACGATTCATTTAGGCTTGAACGTCCATCTTCCAAGGCATTATAGCCATTGTACAAAGCATTGTACTCTGCTGTGACAGCGTGGAAATTCCTGCCAATGAAAGTGTTTTTTTTCCTTGAACATCCGGCCAAGATCACTGCCAGGAAAAAAAGTGATGGTATAACTCTTGAGATTGCCTTCAACGTTGGTTCATTTGGTGTAAACAATAACTGAAAAGCCCAGCCATTATTATATAGAACCGTAAAAATAAGGATCTTTTTGAATTAGAAACGGAATATACCTTCTGTTTTATTTATGAAAATTCTTTCGCAGTAGACGAGAAATGGGCCTCTAGCTCTTTTAATGTTGCTTCACTGGTAACAATATCCTTTACGATGTCTCCTTTGTCCAAGACCACGATGCGCTCGCATACATCAGTAACATGCATCAAGTCATGGCTTGAAATAAGCACAGTGACTTCTCTATTTTTAGTAAGTTCATTTATGATCTGCTTAAGTCTGATCTGAGTAGTTGGATCCAAATTTGCAAATGGTTCGTCCAGGATAATTACTTCTGGATTGCCGATTAATGCTGCTACAATTCCCACTTTCTTTTGATTTCCTTTACTTAGATCTCGCAAGTACTTCTTTTGTCCAAGTATCTCTCCATGAAAGAAATCCTCGAAGCTTGCTGTCAATGCATCAATATCCGCCTGATTCTGCCCCCTAAGCTCTCCTATGAAGTTAAAATATTCTTCTGGGGTCAAATAGCCAATCAAGAAACTCTCATCGATGAAAGCCGAGGTAAAAGGTTTCCAATCCTCGCTTTCGTGCACAAGAATACCATTGTTTTCGATTTGGCCAGATGTTGGTCTTATTAGGTCCAGCAATAGACTGAAATAAGTGGTTTTTCCAGCCCCATTATTACCTACTAGTCCGAAACTCTGCCCTTTAGGAATTTCCAGTTCAGGAATATTCAAAACTGTGTTTCCTTTATAGGACTTTGATAAGTCAGTGGTTATAATCATCTTGTTACTGTTTAATTGTCTTGATCGAATGCATCGATCATTTTATATTTTGTCGCCTGGTATCTTGCTGTAATGAAGCTCATGATCTTTTGATGCAATGCAATACCAACAAGGCCAAGGGCAATAATTATCGCAATGGCAATTTCGAAACTGATCAGATAATTCAGTATAGCAAAAATAATCATTGGTACTATCATTAATGGCAACCCGATAATCCATTGAACTGCTCCTGTTCCTTGAAAATTGAACGCAGCTTTTTGGTCTAACGCGATTTTTTTCCTGTTGAAGGAACCGCCATAGAGAATTACATGCGAATTGATTCCTATGTTATAAATGGCTGCTGCGAAATGTGCCAATAGGATCTTCCAGCCAAAATATACATAAGGAATGCTCAATACAAACATAATGATCACGCTCATGATCATAAGTGTGAATTTGGATTTAAGGTATTTCTCGTACTTGATATTTTGGCTCATCAAAAGCTTGTAATAGCTGCTGTCCCAAGCTGGGATGAATTGACCAAAATTTATAAGGAAGATACCTGTTACAAATATACCGATGAAAACAAAAAACCATTCTTGATTGGCATAAACTGGATTTGGATAAAAGAACAAGCCGTAAAGTAGTCCGAGGCCCAACATCCATAATGAGGATTTTGCGCGCTTGCTGCGGGTGATCAATTTAAGATCGAGTTGCATGAAAGGAGCTATATCTCCGAATTTTCTAGTCCATTCTAGGTTTGTTGTTCGAGCTTGCTCAGTTTTTGTTTTTAGCGAGTTATCTAAATAGAGGTTTTTATAAAGTTCCTTGAAATTCAAATAGTATAACAACACCAAAACCGCAAAAGGTATAATAATAAGTAATGGATTAGTTGAAATAGAATTAACTGCATTTCCAACTAGTTCTGTAAATGAGATTATATTAAAATGGTTGAGTCCATAAAGAATACCAACCGTTAAAAGAATCGGCAAGAAGGACAATTCAATTTCAGAAGACAGATTCTCGATGATGAAGTTCAGGAAATTAATAATCAGCGTTATGGAAATTAAAGTAAACATCCAAACAAGTATGGTCGCACTTGCATATCCATTGATCATGAGCACGACTCCAAAAGGAACAATAGCAAACAATGGTAAGAAGTTAAAAAAGGAAACTGCCGATTTCCCTAAGACATAATTAACGATCTTATTTCTTTTTATTGGAAGTGTCAAAAGAGGTTTAACACTCATAACTGGTAATTTCTGGAAGAAGAACCTAACAAAAAGGTCCGCAAGGATCCAATAGAACAAGAAACCATTGAATATAATAAGCGGATCTTCGTCTGGGTAAAATTTCTTAAGCAACGGATACATGGCCAAGCCCATTCCTAGAAATACAACTACAAAATACAATGCAAAGAAAATTAGCAGAATATTTAGTATTATGCTTTTTTGCCAATAAGATGATCGGAAATATTGTTTCCATTCAAGATTCAGGAATCGCTTGATCATAAATGTATTTGGTTGATTATGTACAATAAGTAATAAATGAAACTGTTTTGTTACACTAAAATAAGATTTAAGAACGCACTTTAGTATTTTTGAAAAAAATTTAACTATGTCAGAGTTTCATGAACTCTCAATATTATCTCTTAACAAAGTAACAGAGGATTGTGTTTCCATGGGGTTTTCGATTCCTGAAGGCCTTAAAGAAAATTTCAATTTCAAAGCTGGGCAATATATTACAATAAAGGCCAAAATTGATGGTGAAGAATTACGCCGCGACTACTCTATCTGTACGTCTCCTTTTTCGAATGAATTTAGAGTAGCCGTAAAGAAAGTTGAAGGTGGTGTATTCTCTAATTATGCCAATTCTGTACTCTCTGCAAATGATTTACTTGAAGTTTCAGAGCCAAGAGGGCGATTCATTTACGAGCCTGAGGAATCAAATATCCAAACCATTGTTGCATTTGCAGCTGGAAGTGGAATCACTCCGGTAATGAGTATAATAAAGACAGCGCTGAGCCAAGAACGAGACAGCAAATTCATTCTTGTTTATGGAAACAAAGCGCCTAAAGACACCATATTCCTTGATGAAATCCTAGAATTACAATCACGGTATCCTGATCGGTTTTTTGTTCATTTTATATTTAGTCAGAGTCAAGAGTCAGATGCGCTTTTTGGTAGAATTGATAAATCAACCGTAAATTTCATCTTGAAGAACAACTACAAAAATGAACCAATTAAAGCTTTTTATCTTTGTGGCCCAGAAGCAATGATCAATACAGTTTCTGATTTGTTGAAGGAAAACCAAGTTGAAGAAAGAAAGATCCTCTTTGAATTGTTTACAAAGTCATCAAGTAACGAAGAGAACTTTTCAGAAATTAAAGAGGGTGAAACAATAGTAACTATTCTAGTGGATGACGAAGAAACCTCTTTTACGATGTCACAGAAAAAATCGGTCCTTGAAGCAGCCTTGGAGAACAATATCGACGCTCCATATTCTTGCCAAGGAGGCATATGCAGTAGCTGTTTAGCAAGAATAACGACGGGAAGTGCAACAATGAGGCAAAATAACATTTTGACGGACCAAGAAGTTGAGGACGGATTGATATTGACATGCCAAGCACATCCTACATCTTCAGAAATTTGTATAGATTATGATGATGTATAGCTTCAAGATTCAAAACCGATCAATTTGTTATTGATTCCGTTTAACCTTTGTTTTATGTCTTTAAACGATATAAAAAGACGTTTTATCGAAAATTTAGAAGATATTCCTACAATTAATTTTTACTCAACCCAAAACGAAATACATTTATATCACTTTTAAGCGTTATTTAGATTTTGGGATTATCTATTTTAAGATGAATACGTTTAAATTTTGCCCTACTCTTTCGAGTAGGGTTTTTTATAGAAGAGATTCTATCTTCTTCACAATACTTTCATCAGGAATACTTGAAATAGCATCGCGATAGCCTTCTGGGTATTTGTTGCCGTAAACTGATGTTGGTATTCTTGGATAATTATTCCTATCGGCAAAAAGGGCATATCGCATATCTTGACCAAATGGATAAAACCCAGCATACGGATGAGTCACTCCCCAAAGGGTTACGACCTTCTTACCCAACATGGCGGCTAAATGGGCATTCCCTGAATCCATGGAAACCATGAGGTCAAGATTTGAAATTAAATCCAATTCTTCATCTAATGATATCTTACCAGACACGTTAATGACGTTATCCTCCATTTTCTGTAATTCCTCTAGCTTTCGCATTTCTTGATTACCGCCACCAAAGAGGAAAATACGATGACGCTTCACTAATTCCTGAATTACGGATTTCAACTGTTCTATAGGATATATTTTCGATTCATGTTGAGCAAAAGGTGCAATCCCAATCCATTTAAGTTTTTTTTCTCCTGTAATATCACGTGTTTTTTCAGTAAGCGTTCTTGGTTCAGGATATAAAGGATTCGACAGATCGACAGTAATTCCCAATTTCTGGAAAACATCAGCATAGCGCTGGTGTGTGGTTTTTAACTGCTTGAAGATCTTTCCTGTGATCAAGGCTTTTTTTTCTGAACGACCCTTATCGATCTGGACAAAATTAATTCCGCTTAAAAGCAACTTAAGGATTTTGCTTCGAAGAACATTATGAAGATCTGCAACAGCATCAATTTGCAATTGCTTTAGTTCTTTAGCCAATCTAAATAATCCAAGAACTCCTTTGTGTCTATCTGTGACATCAGCTATATGAACAGCGACATTAGGTATATCCTTAAAAAATGGACTAAATGATTTTCGTGTAAGAACAGTAAGATTGATTTCAGGATTCTGATTCACCAATGCCCTAATTACAGGAATTGTCATAGCAACATCTCCCATTGCAGATAGCCTTACTACGAGAATATGCTTTGGTGTTTTAGCCATGTTGATCAAAAATAAGACGTGCTATTTCTGAGATCTTAGTACAGGGTTGAGTTCATCATCATTATACATCTTCATTTGCTTATAAACCTTCATGTACTTTTTGCCGTTCTTGATATCATTTAGTAAAGTATCAATGGCAGTAGAAAGGTCTCTCCTCTGATCAAGTAATACATCTAGCTTGGCTTTACAAGCAAGCCTATGACTTTCTGAAGCATCTGATCGTGATGCCTCTTCATCCATATGGTAAATTTTTAACGCAAGTATGGACAACCGGTCAATTCCCCATGCTGGGCTCTCTGTATTGATAGTAGCATCTTTTTCTGGAATGACATCCTTGTACTCATCCAAGAAATAACTGTCAATGTACTCGACCATATCAGTCCTGTCTTGATTCGAGGAATCTATTTGTCGTTTTAACTTCAAGGCTCCAACTGGGTCGATATTCGGGTCCCTGATTATATCTTCATAATGCCACTGTACAGTATCGATCCAACACTTTCTGAATAAAAGATGCTCTATTAAATGAGAATCTTTATCATAGATGTTTTTGAATGGTTGATCGACCTCATTAATGACATGGTAAGTGTCTATAGCCTTATTGAATATATTATTTGCTTTATCCGTGAACATTCGTATAAATTTTAAGTTTTGCAAAGATACGATGATTTACGGGCAGATAGCAATTCATTTAAAAAAACTGAAATGAAATAGGAATGAGAATGAGAATAGAAATGAAAATTTCCTTGAACCATTTTTCTTCAATGACCTCGATATAATTTGTAATGATAATAGCAAGTGGGGCGAATAAGAACAATAATTCACTCCCATTCTTATTTGGAGATATCATGGCAACAATAACCGCAATAATTGCCATGATCATGATTATTATAAAGGAAGGGCGAAACGTTTTAAGTTTTTGATTTATGCTTTTTATATAGAATAGAGATGCCCAGATCCCGAAAGAGATAAGTACCGTTATGCCAATGATCATTTTAAGTGAGTTGTAATTCTCGTAATCGAAGCTCAATGGGTCAACAAAATTCGAAGGGTCGCCATACTCGTTAAATCTTAGAATATGATAGGCAACATATATCAAGGCCGATGTAAGTAGCCCAATAAACGGAATTATCCAATTCTTTAAGTTATTCTGTGAATAAAACAAAAGTCCTGCAAGAACCAGCAAAATGAACAATATGCTCCAAAAGTGAAAAAGAGAGGCAATTGCAATTAATACAGATGCATCTAATAGCTTTTTCTTGACCTTCAATAAAGAACGCAAGCTAATAATCCTCCTCAAGGCCAATAACACAAAAATATTGGAAATCAATATTGCTGAATTATCCATGGTCAAGGGAATAATAGCGAAGAAAAGGCTAAAGAGCAATATCTTATAGCTACTTGCTTTTGTTAAGTTGTTTTTACTTACAATAAAATTTAACAAGGACATTGTGAACAAGCAAAGCAGGAACGTCGTAAGCTGTTGAATGATATACCCTAAGTTAAAATTGCCTTGGAAAATCTTGTATTGCAATGATATGAAACCAAGCAATGTAATCGAAAAGACAATGACAAAATTAATGGGTTTTGATTTATCGAAAATCCTTGCAATCATTTATTCCTTTTGTATATTTGCATGGTAAATATACTATGTAATGAAAGACTTTTTCTACGCTATACAAGATTTATTTGTTGACTTTCTTTTCCTTCCTTTTGATGCTCTTAGAGAAATCGCATACGACAGTTGGTTCCTCTCAAACATAGTTTCTTGGGTATTGATGCTTATAGGGTTTGTAGCCTTTATCTACTGGATGCTTGAATTAAGAAAGTTTGACAAGAGCGGAGAAGAAGACAAGAGCATTACCTCTCACTCATATCTATAGGTCAAAGCCAATATCCTTACGATAATACATCTTATCAAAATGAAGTTTTTCAATGTTTTGATAGGACTTATTCAAGGCCTCTTGATAGGTCTCTCCGAATGATGTTATTGCCATAACGCGTCCTCCCGATGTAACAATCTTATCATTCTCGATTTTGGCCCCAGCATGAAATGGAATAGAATCATTGATGTCTTCCAGACCTGTAATCACCTTTCCTTTTTCATAAGATTCTGGATAGCCTCCTGAAACAAGCATTATTGTTGTAGCAGTGTCCGATTTAATTTGTAAATCGACTTCATTGAGATTTTTCTCTCCCATAGCCTGGAATATGTCCACGAGGTCGTTCTGGATTCTAGGCAAAACCACTTCTGTCTCTGGATCACCCATTCTTACATTGTACTCAATAACAAAAGGATCCTCGCCGACTTTAATCAATCCTATGAAAACAAATCCTTTGTATGGCAGGATATCTTTTCGCAAGCCATCAATGGTTGGCTTGACAATCCTGTTTTCTACCTTTTGCAAAAATTCTTCATTGGCAAAAGGAACAGGGGAAATAGCCCCCATTCCTCCTGTATTCAATCCTGTATCGCCTTCTCCAATACGTTTATAGTCCTTTGCTGTTGGTAATACTTTATAGTTCTTGCCATCTGTTAATACAAAACAACTCAATTCTATCCCGTCCAAGAATTCTTCAATGACCACCTTCTCACTTGCTGCGCCAAATTTTGAATCTACCAACATATTTCTCAATTCATCTTTGGCTTGATCAAGATCTTCAAGAATCAAGACGCCTTTCCCTGCAGCCAAACCATCTGCTTTAAGAACATAAGGTGGTTTCAAGGTTTCCAAGAAAGTAAACCCTTCTTCCAAGTTGTCTTTTGTAAAACTTTGATATGCGGCCGTTGGTATATTATGCCTATATAAGAATTCCTTTGCGACTTCTTTGCTACCTTCGAGTTGCGCTGCAGCTTTTTGTGGGCCTATTACATTTACATTCTTAAGCCTTTCGTCTCTAAGAAAAAAATCATGTATGCCATTAACCAAAGGGTCCTCTGGACCAACGACTACCAAAGAAATGTCATTATTTAGGACCGCCTTCTTTATGGCCTCAAAATCATTTACACTAACATCCAGGTTCTTAGCTATTTCAGCAGTTCCAGAATTGCCAGGAGCAACATAAAGATTCTTGCATTTATCACTTTGAGCTAATTTCCATGCGAATGTATGCTCTCTTCCGCCAGATCCTAAGACTAGAATATTCATGTGAGGGTTCGGTTTAAATGGCAAAAATAATTGCTTTTAACCTTAAAAAATAATTAATTTACACAAACATAGCTGAAGCAGTTCTCTTTTGAATTTATTTAATCTTAGTTTACGACTCAATGGTTATCCTATTGGAGAAGCTAAGCGTACTCTTGGAGAGATCCAAAGTAAAAATCCGTCTGAATTTGAAGTTTATTTAAATCAGGTGAGAAGTAAAATTCTCACCTATCATCACGAGAACAATACATTTTACAGATCCTTTGTCAAACAAGGTGACCTAACTGATTGGAACTCTGTGCCAGTGATGACCAAAAGACATTTGCAAAAACCCTTGGATCATCGCCTTTCTGATGGCTTTACTCCCAAGAACACCTATGTCAACAAAACCTCTGGCTCTTCTGGAGACCCTTTCATTTTTGCAAAAGACAAGTATTGTCATGCTATGACTTGGGCGGTTATCCAAGACAGGTTCGGCTGGTTTGGGATTGACTTTAACACTTCTCGACAAGCACGATTCTACGGCATCCCACTGGACAAAAAAGGCTATTATAAAGAACGATTTAAGGATTTACTTAGCAAGCGACATCGGTTTTCGGTATTTGATTTGAGTGATCATGCTTTTACAAAACTGTTAGACGATTTTAAATCCAAGGAATTTGAATATATCAATGGATATACGAGTTCCATTGTTCAATATGCGAAATTCTTGCTCAGGGAAAACATAATCTTGAAAAACGCCTGTCCTACTCTTAAAGCTTGTGTTGTGACCTCAGAAATGCTATTTCCAGACGATAAGATACTTCTTGAATCTCAATTTGGTGTTCCTGTAATAAACGAATATGGAGCTTCGGAACTCGACCTGATCGCTTTCCAAAATCTTGAAGACAAATGGCAGGTGAATTCGGAAACCTTGTTCGTAGAGATCCTGGACGAGAATGATCAGGTCGTCCCAAATGGTACAGAAGGTAGAGTAATAATAACATCCCTATATAACAAAGCACATCCTTTTATTAGATATGATATTGGCGATATTGGAATACTTTCTAAAGAAAGTACAATTGAAAAGCCCATATTAGAAAAGCTCATAGGGCGAACAAATGATATTGCCATTCTGCCAAGTGGGAAAAAAGCCGCAGGTCTGACTTTCTATTATATTACCAAAAGCATCATTGAAAATGATGGCAAGGTAAATGAGTTCATTATCGAACAACATACCACCTCTCATTTCAAGGTTATCTATGTTGGAGTAGAATCACTTTCCGAAGAAAAGAAGGAAACCATAAAAAAAGAAATGGAAACATATCTTGAAAGTGGTTTAGATATTACCTTTGAGCGTCAAGAAAGACTTGACAGAAGTAAAAGTGGTAAATTAAAGCAGTTTTCATCTCTAATCAATAATCCATGAACATAACAATTGTTGCTGGTGCTCGTCCCAACTTCATGAAAATCGCACCCATAATGGAAGCAATTTCAAATAAGAAAGAAGCTGGGCATGATATTGATTTCAGGTTGGTACATACGGGGCAGCATTACGATAAAAACTTAAGTGACACCTTCTTTCAAGAATTGAATATCCCTTTCCCAGATATAAATTTGAATGTGAAAAGTGGTACACAAGCAGAACAAACTGCTGCAATAATGATTGCCTTTGAAAAAGAACTGAGGACCAATCCATGTGATCTAGTGCTCGTTGTTGGGGATGTTACTTCAACAATGGCCTGTACCATAGTCGCAAAAAAAGAGGGTGTAAAAGTGGCTCATGTAGAGGCTGGAATACGTTCGGGTGATATGAGAATGCCTGAAGAAATAAATAGGATAGTGACCGATAGCTTGACCGATTACTTTTTTACGACCTCATCTTATGCAAATGATAATCTAATAAAATTAGGTGTTGATCAGGAAAATATTTTTTTTTCGGGCAATGTCATGATCGACACATTATTGAAGAATCGACCTAGATTCGAGAAGCCTGATTTTTGGGAGGACCTCAGTCTGACCAAAAAGAAATATATGGTAATGACACTTCATAGGCCTAGTAATGTAGATGGGGAACAAAGATTAAGGTCACTGCTTAAACAAATTACAACTCTTGGGAAGGATTATCCAATTGTTTTCCCTGTACATCCGAGAACCAAAAAGGTACTAGAAGGGCTTGACCTCAATTTTGAAAACCTTCATTATGTGGACCCGATGGGTTATCTAGCATTCAATTATCTCGTTGAAAACGCATTTACCGTCCTAACTGATTCTGGTGGAATTACTGAGGAAACCACAGTTATGAATGTTCCTTGTATTACGTTAAGGGATAGCACTGAAAGGCCTGAAACATGTATCCAGGGAACAAATATGTTGGTAGGTAATGATCCTGAAAAAATGGAAATGGCCTTCAGTAAATTGTTATCAGGGAATTGGCCAAGTACAAGAATCCCCGAACTTTGGGATGGGAAAGCTGCTGACAGAATTGCAAATTATATCATTGGAATTTATAATCTTTAATGAAAGAGGTATTAATAATTACCAGCTACTATCCTCCGGAAATAGGAGCAGCCTCTAATAGAATATTTCATCTTGCCGAAGGGTTACGAGATCGAGATTTCTACGTTTCAGTCATCACTCCATTACCAAATTACCCTACCGGAAAAATATTCAAGGAATACAAAGGGAAAATCAAGAAGACTTCCTTTGAAAATGATGTGAAAATCCATCGATTGTGGATCTATGCCAGTAATTCCACGAACAAGTTCAAAAGGCTTTTAGCCATGATTTCTTATTCAGTTAGTTTAATTTGGTTTATTGCAACTCATAAGATCCCAAAAACAGTTATTGTTCAATCACCACCGCTTTTAGTTGCATTTACTTGTATGTTTTTCTTGCGAAGTGACAGGCAATTAATTTTAAATGTCTCTGATCTATGGCCTAGTGCAGGATTGGAATTAGGAGCTTTTAAGAAAAACATTAGTTATAAGTTTTTGGAATGGTTAGAGCGCTTTAATTATAGAAAAGCGACTTTAGTGCTAGGGCAAAGCAATGAAATCTTAAACCATGTTTTAAAGATCGTTCCAGATAAAAAAACTTTTCTTTATCGTAACTTTCCTCAATTCGTGATGCCAGAAATTATAAATGAAGGCACACCAACTAATAAGCTTAGGATAGTTTATGCAGGACTTTTGGGTGTGGCTCAAGGCATATATGCACTTTGTAATAAACTTGATTATACCAATGCCGAATTACATCTATATGGATCAGGAGCTGAAACATATAAGATTGTTGACTTCATTAATAAGAATCCGGATTTACCGATCTTCTATCACGGTGAGTTAAAGCGTGAAAACCTTCATAAGGAATTATTGAAATATGACCTAACAATTATCCCTTTGATGAAGCGTATCTATGGGTCAGTGCCGTCCAAGATATTTGAATACTCCAGATTAGGGTTGCCGATTCTTTATTTTGGTGGTGGTGAAGGGGAAGACATTGTTAATGATCATCAGCTTGGATGGGTTGCCGAAAACAGGAATTATGATGCCTTGAATGAAGTGTTGAAAAAAATAGATATTGCCGATTTAACTGAAGAACTCAGGTCAAGAATTAAAGAAGTCGCTGAAAAGGAGTTTGATTTCTTAAGTCAATTGAACGAACTGACACATCATTTATAAAAGTTAATCAATAAGCTTTTTCCTCGCCTTTAAGAGCATTGAAGAACGTTTGTAATATGATTTTCAAATCAAGTAGTAACGACCAGTTTTCGATGTAGAAAATGTCATACTTTATTCTATTAATAATATCCTCATCACTTCTTATTTCGCCTCTGTAACCTTTAATCTGTGCGAGTCCGGTTATTCCTGGCTTTACACTATGCCTAAAGGCAAAACGATATTTATCTATTTTCTTAGAATATGCATCAGTATATGAAAGCATATGAGGTCTCGGTCCAACAACAGACATTTGGCCTAATAAAACATTGAAGAATTGAGGCAACTCATCTATACTTGTCTTTCTAATAAACCTACCTATCGAAGTAACTCTTTTATCATCTTCCATCACATGCTGTACTTCTTCAGAATGACTCTCTCTTAATGATCGAAATTTATAACACGTGAATTTTTTGTAATCTATTCCATTTCTCTTGTGCTTAAAAAAAATAGGCCCTTTAGACTCCAACTTTATTAATATTCCTAATAGCGGTAAGAGCCAGGATAGAATCAGTGTAATAATCAATAAGGAAAATACTATGTCAAATATCCTTTTTATGAATTTGTTCGCAGAGTTATTTAAAGATGCCTTTTTGATAGAAAGTACAGGCAAATAGTCATAATATTGTGTTTCCAATCTTTTAGCACGATAATTATCTGTTTGGGTTATGAATTTAAGGTCAATATCATATAGACTAGACAACCTGACGAACTCGTTAACCTGAGCTTCCTCCAATTTATCAATAGCACAATAAATTTCATCAAGGTTCCTATTCGCAGGGATTTGTTCTATCGCATCTCCTATAGTTCCAGAACCCTTTCCTTGACGGGTATAGGTTCCCTTTAGAT
>JABDMQ010000108.1 GCA_013001365.1 Flavobacteriaceae bacterium | reverse complement strand
GTCGTTGGCTTCTACGAACATGTCATTTTTATAACTGTTCCTGTCTACTGGCAGTGTCACCGAAAAGGAGGTCCATTCACTGGGTGCACTAGTTACTTCAATAGTACCTTTGTGCAGGTCGACCAATTCCTTTACTAATGCCAGGCCGATGCCTGTACCAATATTATCTTCGCTTGTCTGGTAGAATCGCTGAAAAAGATTCTGCTGTTCTTCTTCTGTGAGTCCCACACCTGTGTTCTTGACCTCAAAGTCAAGCCTGCCGTTCTTTACGGTAGAATTGCATGAGATACTGCCTTTTTCAGGGGTGTATTTTACGGCATTTGACAATAGGTTGACCACGATCTTCTCTACCGCATCCTTATCGAAATAATCAACGGACTCGTTATGATCAAGTGCAACGTTGAATTCGATGTCCTTTTGTTTGGCACTGTATGCAAACGAATCGGCCAAGGCTGCTATAAGCTGGTTTACATTGCCCTGCTGGATTCGCAGCTTCAGCTGTCCGGCATCGATCTTGGAAAGGTCCAGTAGCTGATTGACCAAGGATAATAAGCGGTCCGAATTTCGCTTGGCCACATCGAACTGCTCTCGTTTCTTTTCCGGAAGTGTTTCGTCAGCAAGGGCTGCCTCTATAGGATTATTGATCAGGGTCAATGGCGTACGGAACTCGTGCGAGATATTAGCAAAGAACTTGGATTTGGCAGTGTCGAGTTCCTTGAGTTTGTCTGCTGTTTTTTTTCTGTTGTGATACAAAATTGACGTAAATAACAAGGTAATACCTAAAGCAGACAGCAGAAATATATATAGCAACTTGTTCTTCTCTGAAATTTGATATTTTAAATTCGCAACATTCAATTTTTCTTCACTTATTCTTCTTTCATATTGATTGTCAGTAAAAGCAACAGTGTTCTTTTTAATTTCAAGTTTGGTTTTAATATTATTTAACTCATTCAATAATCCATTGGATTTATCATACTTTCCAATTGCAAAATATGCTTCTGCAATTTTATCAAGAAGAATAAGCTTTCGGGCATCAAATAGATTCTTGTCCTCAATGATTTTTTTAGCTCTTTCCCCGTTTTCAATTGCTTTATCATATTGTTGCTTTGCCACATAATAATGAGTCAGGTAGGTGTAGGGTAAGCATAGGAATGTACTGTCTTTTCTTCTTTCAAAATAATCTCTTGATTTGATCATATACTTAAATGCATCATCTTCATTTCCTTTTTGAAGATATGCGAACCCCATAGTTCCGTAAAGTATGCCTTCGTGTACTTTATTGGACGAGGTGTAAATCGGTTCCAGCTCCTTGTATCCTTTTAAGGCTTCATCTACATTATCAAAATTGAATAGGTTAATGTGTGATAATTTAAACTTAATGAAATGCGACAAGTTGGGTGTATTGTTATTTCTACTATTAATCAAAGCTTTTTTATAATAAATTCTGGCCTGCTCTGGATAGTTGAGATGTTCATACATATAGCCGATATTAAATAAGCAGATTGTACCTATCGCAGAGTCTTTTATGACCGGAGTTTCTGAAACTATTGTTAAATTGTCAAGCGCCTCTAGATATTTTTCTTTTTCAATTTTATATAGCCCGAGCCTCCTTAGATAGATTGATTTTAAGAATTCATTATCTGTTTTTTCATATTCTCTTTCAGCCTCATTTAAGTAATGATTCAAGGAATCCAATTGATTACGTTTATTAAAAAAGTTGACTAGACCTGTCAATCCAATAAGTTTCTTTTGCGATCGTTTGAGGATTTGATGATAATTAAATGAAGCCTTGTCCCAGTCCTTCTTAACAATCAAGGACTGCCCTAAAAAAAAATGAGCTAGGTCCATAAATTCGTTGGCATCAAGTCTAATTGCTTCTTGTAATAAGTTTTCAGAAAATTGGATTTTATCATCTACGCCCTGGATACCTGAATAATGATTATATATGATTATTTGAGATGATAAGACGTCTTTTGATTGAAAAAGCTTTTGAAAATCCAATTTATTTTCAATGACATCACCAAAAGCAGAAGTTATAAGAAAGCACGATAAAACTACAAGAGTGTATTTACGCATTGAGTAAGTGGTTGATTACCTTAAAGATAACAATAATACCCTTTCGTTATGTAATCAAATGGTAATAATGTAACAAGGTGTGTTACATGAGTTTTATTTACCTAATTGATGATATTGGTGTCAAAGCTATAGAATTGAATATTGAACTAGTCCTGAATTTTTTCAAGAACCATCTCAGCAATTTTTTTATGGCAGCTTGTCATTGGATGCCATTCGTCATACCATAAGTACTCTTCAGGATCTGGGAATTTATAAGTGCCTCTCCATGGTTTTTGATTGAATTGGTTGTTATTTACTAAATCATTCATGAATGTATATATGTCTATATAGTAAATTTTTATCTCAGGATTCGACTGCACCATTCCCGTCGACTTATTAAAAAGCATGTCGTACAATTCTACATTGAATTGCTTGGTTAACTTCTGTACTTTCGGTACAAGGTCAAAGTATTCTGTATCTGGACCATATCCAAGGGATAAGGTAAGATCGAAATTATTGAATACCACGAAGTGTTTGCCACCTTTTTTTATAAGACTCTCGAGCCCAGTTTTAATATTCCTCACCGAATTCGACGGATCATCCTTAGCATCCCAATAGTCGTTAACGCCAATCCAAATTGTTACTAAAGTTTCATCCTTATCAATGGGTTCTTTATAATTGTCTATTTGCCAGTGAAATCCAGACCAATCATATCCAAGGTAATGGCCTTGGTCTGTTCTTGCACCACCCCAAGCCCTATTATCAACTTTTTGGGTATTAAGCATTTCAGCAAGGTATTCAACCCAAACTAAGCCATTGGTATCTCTATTGAACCCATGACCATCGATATTACCATTATCTGTAAAGCTATCGCCAAAAGCTACTATGCTCTTGAAATTTTGGGTAATACCAAGAAAGGGAATTAGGAAAATAAAAATGATAAGGAATAATGGTTTTTTCATTCTTGCTTTTAATATAATCAATGCCTAGCATTAACTTCATTCTGTCATCGCTGTCAATTTCGTCGAACCTAAAAGTTTTCCTTTTTTGTTGTAGGATTCCGATTTTACGATAATGCGGTTGTCATGATACCATTCAATAGCACTGCCTCGAACTTTAATGATCCCGAACTTACTTTCAAAATCAAAGGTGACCTTCTGGCATTCGAATGTACCAGCATCTGTGGTGATGCTTTCCTTGCCTAATACCTTGCGATTGAAAATGGTCATGGTCATGGTAACAAAGGTAAACCCGTCTTTGGCGACCTTGATGGTAATATTGCCATCATTAAGATCTGCACCTTCAACCAAATCTCTTGGGAAGTACAGCATGTCGCCTTGAATATCAATGTCGAAATCGGCACCTTCGTACTGCATGAGCTGGCTGCTATCGAAAAATCGAGACATATCGATAGACAAGACGCCATCCTCGCAGCTCACATCATATTCCATAGTAAAGGTGTCTCCTTTCTTTAGGTCCTTGACGTCAAGCGTAATGTTCGATTCGAATTTCCCATTGCTGCTAGTGACTTTCGCGGCCTTATGTGTGCCAATGGTGATCGCCTTACCTTTCCTATCGTAGTTGGTGTACTCCAAGGATGTACCTTCCTTAAGCAATAAATAGGTGTCGCATTCTTGCCCGATTACAACACACGTGAAGAAAACTGCGATTACGAAAAGTAAATTAGCATGGCGTCTCATGTATATATTATTTCTTGATTTTTAGCTCTTTGTTTTCCAATGCCTTGAAGTAATTAGCGGTAACATATTTTTTCTTGTTGAAAAAAGTCTTGCCATCAGCGCGTTCTAGCACGTCGATGTCATCGTCAGACAGAGGTTTACCTGCTTCGGCATAGCCATCGTACATATAGACCTTATCATAAATATCGAAGGATTCCCTCACGAATCTATCAACACTGGTAATGCCGACTCGGCTGGATGGTCGTTTGATCTTTTTCTTCTTTTGGGCCATCGTATGGGTTGTTCCGAAAGAGAAAACCAAAAACGCAACGATGATATGGCGAAAATTCACTGAAATATTCATGACATTAGTGGATTGATTAATTGTCTTAAAGTTATAAAAAAAGCACCACATATTTATTCCAAATAGCTCAAAATGAGAGGTTTTGTCATATAGATATTAGTTGTAAGTACCGCACATGCATGGGTAAAATAAGCCTGGAGCAATATTAGTTTGAACACTTAAATAGGTATTCAATGGGTTAGATCCATTTCCTATTGAACCACCATCTATCTTTATTTGCCCTCTAGTGCCATTTCCTACATCACCGGCATCATAGTTGAGTCCGTAAAGATTTTGCGCTTCACTTTGGTAGCTTCCAAAACCAGATCCTACGGCATAAGGCGTGATGGCCCAAAACCAGAAATCTTCAATATTAGTGAGATTAGAGCTGTCCCAATTCCCTAAAACTATGGCTTGGGAAATTTGTTCAATGGTAAATGCACGTACATTAGGGTCTCCTGGAAAAGAAGCCTCACACATCTCTTGAGCTGCTTGCCAACCATATTTTCCATTAAAACTAAAAGTACCATTGGATACTTGTGAACTCTTGCCAAGAATATAGGGTTCTGGTAATTTCACGACCTTATCAGCTTCAAAAGCACTTGTCGCCTTTGCTGCATGCAATGCATAAGGCACTGCTTTAAAAGCGGTATTGCCCAAATACTCAAAAGTGCCATCCTGCTCTATATCAATTTCTACTTTAAGTAAATAATTGTCAATGCTCCAATCAATATCTGCATAAATACCAATTGGATTAGTGCCTTCACCAATATTAAAGATCACAATGCCATCTTGACTGGTCATGGCCGTATGGTCCTCAGTGTATATGGACGTAGTTTCATTTTTCATTATTGATAGTTTAGCATCTATGTTTTGGCCAGTGACCAATTCTCCATTACCATCTTTGACAACGGCCTTATAATTTATGCCTTGTTGGGCGACGGTTGTGATGGTTATTATTAAGCCAAACAGTATTGCGATCGATTGTTTCATATTATTGAAATTGTATTTTATGTAAAACTAAGTTAGCATACATCGCAACCTTATTACTTTTGTAACAAAAGCTGCAACATATGTAACATGATGAGTTAGTTGATCTGATAAAGGATCACTGTGTTATTGTCGCCCTTTACAACAAATTCAAGCTTCCTGTCTTTATCGATATTGACCAATTCCATCGCAGAATTACCATACACAGGAAAGTTAGGGATTGGCTTGGCCTGGCTATCGAAAAGATACACCTTCTGGCTCTGTAGGTCGGTAACCGAAACATAGATCTTGTCCCGTAAATAGAATATGCGAGGTGCCGTATAATCACCAAAATCCAGTTCAATGGTCCTGCCTTTGATAGTGAGTTTGTTATCTGCAAGGGTGACCATGGTCTTGCTCGTTGTTTCGAGAGCATGTTCTTCGGGAAGCAAAAGATTTTGCTTGCTAATTCTACCTTTTTGGTCTACCTGTATCAGCTGGCCATCAGTATTGGTAGAGGTGAATTTGTTTCTGTAAAGGAATATATCGTTCTCTGAGAATTCAATCCGCTCGTTTACTGCAACCCTTGTTTGACCTTTTCTGTTGAGAACATTCAATTTTTCCTCTGAGGCAAAGACAATATAATCCTTGTTGCCGACCCTGAAATGCCTTGGTTGTGAGGAAATACGTTTCTCAGCGGCCTTAAAATTGAAACCGTTGACTTTCTTTCCTTTGCTATCGTACATCAAGAGGTCCTTATCCTGAACGACCAATAATCGATAATTCCTATTGTTGTCATAATCAAATACAGATAATGGCTGCGTGATTTCATCTTGGAATTTCAAGGGAAACGGACTAACAGCTTTGCCATTGCGGTCCAAGACATGTAATTCGTTCGGGGTTGCAAAGACAAGCTGAAGACGACCATTCTTGTAAATGTCCATTTGCTCGACTTTGCCAAGGATGTTTCCGTTGAGCTTTTTCTTCCATCTTACTTTTCCCCGATTGGAAATAAGATACAAGTTATTCTCGATGTCCTGAACAATGAGGTCTTTCTGGCCGGTAACATGATTCTTGACGATCTGAGGATCATTCAATAGTTCTTTGTCAAGTGAAACAGTGAATTCTTCAGAGATAGAATTGGTCCTTCTTTTTTCGGTTACTTCTTGAATAAGAATGTTGACATGGGCAAAACCCTGATCGTTTACCAACTGGATGAGTTGTGAATGTTCTTTCATGAAATCATTGTTTCCTAACCTTTCCGTTATTTGCGTTGGGAGATTATTGGCAATAAGTGAGTCCAGTTCTTTGGAGACCTTGAAATATAACAGTGTAGATGCTTCACTTATCTTTTCTGAAATCCCACTATATTTTGATGAATTGCTTAATGTTGATTTATTAGTATAGCTAGAAATCGTCTCTCTTGCGACTTCGATATTGTTGGTAAAAACGAGGAAATCGCCTAAAACAAAAACATATTTTAAATTCGATTCCTCAAAAAAGGGATGAAATAGTTGATCGATATTTTGTTCTGGATCAAGTTCTTCGATTACCACTTGCCTGATCGTTTCTATAGGTGTGCTATTAATGGATTCATTAATGCCATCAACATCGATGCTGCGAATGGCAAATGCCTTGCTTGTATCGATCGTAAAAACCCCAACTTCGTTAATAAGTTCCTTTACATCATTCTCGTCGATTAACACACTAGTGCTATTCAGGGAATTATAGATCGAATCGATAATAGCGAAGTCGTTGTATGTGTAACTCCAGAATTCGTTGCTGCTTTCTGGAACAATTGTGGCAATAAAGTTGGCTTGAGCTTCTGTGCCTTTAAGGTAATCGATATTCCTTGCTAAGGTGTCCTTTGATCTTGTAATGCCATTTAAATAAATGTAGTTTTCAGCAATATCCATGTCCAATACAGTCACTTCACCTAAAAGATCCTGCTCATGAGTAACGGCATCATTTTCCGATAGCGCATATAAAGTCATCGAAGCTTTTGTATCCAGTTCCTTGACCCAGTCAATGTTCTTGTTTGATTGTTTGGAATCGGTAATGCTTTGAATTGTCTCTTTGTTGTTTGATGCGATGAAGAAACCGTTGATCACAGAACTGAATAATGTGTCATTAGAAACTAACATCATGGTGGTGGTATTTGTCTTGTTATTTGCAGACGGCATAACAATTCGATTCAATGAGTCCGTAACGAACAAGGAATCGGTTTCCTGAGTTGCCAATACAAAACTTGAAGTCCTAGAAGCATCAGGTGAATTGAATGCAATAACAATGTCCTGATCAGTGCTGATCTGGCCCAAAAGGGAGAATACTTCTTTTATTTGATCAGTCTTTTGTGACAAGTTGGAAGCATTTAATAGATCATTTGCTTTCAGTTCCAACTCAGCTGCTTCGAGATTCGAGATCCTTAAAGCGACATCTGTCTTCTCCGGAATGAAGTCGAAGGCATTGGTCCTGTTGTCTTGATTTTTAATGCATCCAAAAAAAGAGATACAAACAAAGAGGAGGGACAATACTTTTTTCATCAAGACGCTTTTTGCAAAAATAACGAACTTATAGAATAAGTCTTAATTGTTCT
>JABDMQ010000100.1 GCA_013001365.1 Flavobacteriaceae bacterium | reverse complement strand
ATGGGAATCGATATGGCAGATATTAACAATGACGGCAATATCGATATTTTCATTACTGATATGTTGCCTGAAGAGGATACGAGAGTTAAATCAGTGATGGAGTTCGAAGGATATAACGTTTATAAATTAAAGCAAAGCAAGGATTTCTATCAGCAATACATCCAGAATACTTTACAACTTAATAACGGTAATGAAACCTTTTCCGAAATAGCTTATTTCAGCGGTGTATCTGCCACTGATTGGAGTTGGGCTGGGTTGATCTTTGACATGGACAATGATGGCCAAAGAGATATTTTTGTAAGTAATGGCATCAATCATGATCTAACAGACCTTGATTTCGTCGATTTCTTCGCTAACGAGATCATCCAGAAAATGGCGGTTACAGGAAAGAAAGAAGCCATCGATTCCATAATCGAAAAAATGCCGCAGAAACCGCAACCCAATTATGCTTTCAAGAACAATGGCGACCTAACGTTCGATAATGCCAACAAAGATTGGGGATTCGAGATCCCAAGTACTTCAAATGGTGTTGCCTATGGCGATCTGGACAACGATGGTGATCTGGATATGGTGGTAAACAATGTAAATATGGAAGCCTTCGTATATAGGAATAACACCAATCAACTCACCGATAACAACTATTTGCAATTGAAATTAATTGGAAAAGAACCCAATCAATTTGCTGTAGGCAGCACTGTTCAACTCTATTATGAAGATAACATAGTGGTTCAAGAACTAATGCCTTCAAGGGGGTTTCAGTCGTCTGTGGATTATTTAATGACAATTGGTCTTGGCAATGCAGAGAAAATCGATTCATTACGTGTCATATGGCCAGATAGCAAAACCCAGAAGCTGGTTGAGGTAAATCTTAATCAGGTCTTGACCCTTGATCAATCTGATGCTACAGAAAATCTATTACCAAGAAATACAAAACCGCAAAAGTCCCTGCTTTCTGAAATCATGACCAATTCCTTCGATTCCCACAAGGAGAATCCGTATAGTGATTTTGATCAGGAAGGCCTTATTCATAAATTATTGTCTCAAGAAGGCCCGGCTTTGGCTGTTGGCGATGTAAATGGTGATGGTAACGAGGATTTTTATCTAGGCGGTGCCCAGAATCAATCTGGTCGATTGTATTTACATCAAGGTAATGGCAACGTCAATTCTAGACCTAATAGTGCATTTCAATCAGATGCCTTATTAGAGGATACCTCTGCAGCATTCCTGGATGCCGACCAAGATGGCGACCTAGACCTAATAGTGGGAACAGGTGGTAATGAAATAGGTGAAGAGAAGAATTATAGGGCTCGGCTTTACATAAATGATGGAAATGGGAGCTTTACCAAAAGTTCGCAATTATTACCTACAACAAATGATAACATCTCCGTAATCAGTCCACAGGATTTTGATGGAGATGGTGATACCGATGTATTTATTGGATCAAGGAGTGTTGTAGGAACCTATGGAATCAATCCGAAACACTTATTCTTAGAGAACAATGGTGATGGAACGTTCTCTGATGCCACAGAACGATTAGCCTATGACTTGAAGGATGCTGGTATGGTTACCCATGCAATATGGGCAGATATGGATGGAGATTCCAAGAACGATCTTGTTATCACTTCAGAATGGGACACACCTAAGATCTATAAGAACAATGGGCGAAGAATCTATAAGTTAGGTTCGTCGCTTGATGAAGAGTTCGGTATATGGGATGTGGTAGAGGCTTCAGACCTGGATAAAGACGGAGACCTTGACCTAGTACTCGGTAATCAGGGTAACAATACTCATTATAAGACTTCCAAGGAGCAGCCTATGAAAATGTGGATCAACGATTTTGATGGTAATGGCACAATCGAACAGATTATGACCCTTCATGAAAACGGCAAAGATTATCCGCTTCATATGAAAAAGGAATTGACTGCTCAAATGGTCAAGCTCAAGAAACAGAATCTTAAGGCCTCTGATTATGCCTTCAGGTCGATTGATGAGTTATTTCCTGAAGAGGTCTACAAGAACTCAATCATGAAGAAAACCAATATTTCAGAAACAATTATTGCAGTAAATAAAGGTAATGGTGATTTTGAGATTATTGTATTACCTACAAGAGTCCAGTTGTCTTGTGTTTGCGGAATTGTATGTACAGATGTGGATAACGATGGTAATACCGATATCATTATGGGAGGAAACAACTTCGAGTTCAAACCACAATATTCTAGACTCGACGCTAATTATGGCCATGTCTTATTGAACGACGGTAATCTTAATTTTAATTGGCAGGACTATGATAAAAGCGGTTTTTTTGTAAGGAACGAAGTCAAGCATTTAAGACAGATCAAGGACAAAAATGGTAAAATCTATGTCATTGCAGCTATAAATGATAATAAACCAAAGATATTTGCGATTGGTGAATAGGGACGTTTTTTCTTTGGCACTTTTACTGCTTTTGCTTGTTGGATGTAAACAAGGAAATGATACACTCTTCAATAATCCAGATGAATCTAAAACTGGAATAGAATTCACCAATACAATAACAGAAACGGACGATCTCAATATACTAGACTATCTTTATTTCTATAATGGTGGTGGCGTTGCAATTGGCGATATTAATAATGACGGATTACCAGACCTATTCTTAAGTGGCAACCAAGTGAAGAACAGATTATACTTGAATACTGGCGATCTGAAGTTTAAGGATATCACCGAAAAAGCAGGTGTATCCGGCAATAGCAGTTGGAATACTGGCGCCATCATGGGAGACATCAATGGTGATGGCCTTTTGGATATTTATGTTTGTGCGGTCGTTGGCATAAATGGTTTCAATGGCCATAATGAACTTTATATCAATAATGGAGACCAGACCTTCACAGAAAGTGCTGCAAAGTATAAATTGGATTTCGATACCTATAGCTCTAATGCAACTTTACTTGATTATGATCTGGATGGAGACCTTGATATGTATTTACTCAATCATGCTGTTCATACACAAGAATCTTTCGGAAATATAGATTTAAGGAATAAGCGCAATTATCAAACAGGTGATAAACTGTTAAGGAATGATAACGGCACTTTTACTGACGTAAGTGAAGAGGCCGGCATATTTGGAGGCGTAAACGGTTATGGGCTAGGTCTAGCTGTCTCTGATTTTAATATGGATGGCTATCCTGACATCTATGTTGGAAACGATTTCCATGAAGACGATTATTATTATATAAACAATGGTGATGGGACTTTTTCGGAAAGATTAAAGGATTATTTCGGACATACTTCACGCTTCTCGATGGGTAATGATGTAGCAGACATCAATCAAGATGGATGGCCCGACCTAATTTCATTGGATATGTTGCCTGAGGATGAAAAAGTCCTGAAATCCTCCGAAGGAGACGACAACATTCAGATCCAGAAATTACGTATTGAAAAATATGGTTACCATTATCAGTTCACGAGGAATATGCTTTATGTTAATCAGCAAGATTCAAAATATCTTGAAACTGCTCTTTTAAGCGGTATTTCGGCTACTGACTGGAGTTGGAGCTCTTTATTTGGAGATTATGACCAAGATGGCATTCAAGACCTATTTATTTCAAACGGTATCCCAAAACGACCTAATGACCTTGATTACATAAATTTTGCATCGAGTGACCAGATCCAAAAGAAAATAGACAACACTAAACTGGTAGATCAACAAGCTCTTGATATGATGCCTTCTGGAAATGTTCGTAATTATGTCTTTAAGGGACAAGAAGACCTAATGTTTGAAGATCGCTCCTTGACCTGGATCAAGAATGATACATTGATTTCTGGAGCCACAGCTATGGGAGATCTGGATAATGACGGAGACCCGGATCTGGTAGTGAACAATATCAATGAACCTATATCACTTTACATAAATCAAACAAACGAAAAAGCCAGCTATCTTAAGATCAAGTTGGAATACAAATCACCAAATACAATTGGAATAGGTTCAAAGGTATATGCATACAACAATGGTAATCTTCAATTCAAGGAATTATATACGATAAGAGGATTTCAAGCCTCTTCTGAGCCAATGGTACATTTTGGCTTCAAGGACGCCACTCAAATTGATTCAGTGAAGGTCGTTTGGCCAGATAAAACAGTCCAAGTTCTCAAGAATGTTAAAACCAATCAAACGGTTAGCATATCCTATGGAAACACCAAAGCATTTAATTACGAAAGCTTAAGGCATGATATCACACTCATTTTCAATAAGG
Organism: Flavobacteriaceae bacterium; assembly: GCA_013001365.1. GTDB lineage: Bacteria > Bacteroidota > Bacteroidia > Flavobacteriales > Flavobacteriaceae > JABABD01. The sequence continues at coordinate 22,418 of JABDMQ010000100.1, read as the reverse complement.
TAGATGATAATATTGGTATCAATTTCACTCATGAAGAGGATCGGTATATAGATTTCAATAGGCAAAAGCTCATTCCTTTCAAATTTTCCGATCGCGGTCCTGCGGTTGCCATTGGAGATTTAAATACCGATGGAAAAGACGATATTTTCTTTGGTGGTTCCAAGTATATTCCATCCAAGGTATTTCTTCAGGAAGATGAAAATTTTTCTGAGTATAAAATCAATGAGATAATCAAGGATTCAATAAAAGAAGATGTTTCAGCTATAATTGCAGATTTCAATGGCGATGAAAAAGACGACCTTTATATTGGTTCTGGTGGTGCTGATTTCTTCAGTACCATGCAACCCTTGACCGATAGCTATTATGTTAATTCTGGTGCTGATTTTGTAAAGTATGATTTACCTGATTTCTATGAAAATGCCAGTGTCACAGTTGAAAGCGATTATGATAATGATGGTGACCTCGATATTTTTGTTGCAAGTAATATCACTACCAACGATTACGGCAATATCCCTAAGTCCTATATATTGCAAAATGAATCTGGGAAATTCAATTTACTGGAAATAGATGGTCTCGCTAATGCAGGTATGATAACCGATGCCGTTTGGAATGACTACAATTCCGATGGCACTCTCGACCTTATTGTCGTTGGGGAATGGATGTCTCCTAAATTCTTCAAGAATATCAATGGCGAGCTTATCGAAGATAAAAGCCAAGGGCTGGAAATGAATGGTCTATGGCAACAGATAGAACCATTTGATATTGACCAAGATGGGGATACAGATTACCTGCTAGGTAATTGGGGAACGAATACAAAATTCAAGGCTTCGGATAAGCATCCAATGCGTATGTATTATTCAGATTTTGACAACAACGGATCAACCGAAACCATAGTTTGCACCTATAAGGATGGTGCGTACTACCCATTACTTGGCCTTAACGAATTGGCTAGCCAGATAGTTAGCATCAAAAAAAGATTCAGGACCTATAAATCGTTCGCAGGAACTCCAATTGATGGATTATTCGATAAAGAAGTCATTGATAAAGCTACGATTCTGGAAGTTGAAGAATTAAGATCAGGATACTTGAGGAACGACAATGGAGAAATTACTTTTGTTCCGTTCAATAATGTACTTCAAGTATCTCCAATAACATCTTTCTTGACAGCCAATCTGGATTCCGATCCAGGTGATGAAGTTCTTGTTGGTGGCAATTATTTTGGAGTGACACCATTTCATGGACGTTTCGATTCATTCCCTGGTGCCTTGATCAAGAATGAAGAATCCATCATATTAGGTAATAAACTTGGTTTGGATTTTAGTGATAAAGCCATACGACATTTGAACATAATTAAATTGAATAGCAAAAGGTATTTGATGGCAACCATTAACAATGATCAGGTTCAGATTTACGAAATAAAAAACTAATTTTGTCGAATGAAATCAATCAAGACACTTTTCATATTAACTGTAGCTTCATTAAGCATTTCATGTAGCGATAATTCGGAGCCAATAATAATCACTCCAGAAGACTACCATGCTTCGGTTGATAATCTTGGAGCAGTAATGGTGCATGATATTTTCTCACCTCCGGTGGCAAGTCGAATTTTTGCGTATCCGAATATAGCGGCTTACGAAATAATCGCGCAGAACGATAGTCTATATAATTCATTACAAGGTCAAATTCCACATTTAGGGTCAATTCCAAAGGCAGATGATTCAAAAAAAGTCAATTACGAACTCGCAGCCTTGATTGCACACTTGGATCTTAGTCGTCAACTGATCTTTTCAGAAGATAGGATTACTAGCTATCGTGATAGTCTATATACAATCTGGGAAGATAAGAATGCCAAGGAATTCAATACCTCCAAAGAGTATGGGTTGAAAGTAGCCAACTTCATTTCTGTTTGGATGAATGACGATAATTACAACCAAACACGGACAATGCCAAAGTTCTCTGTCGAGCATGGCAATGAGGAACGATGGCAACCAACACCTCCCTCCTACATGGATGGCATAGAACCACATTGGAGTAAGATTCGGTCTTTCGTGATTGATTCGGCAGCACAATTCAAACCAGTACCGCCACCTGAATTTTCGATGGACAAGAATTCTGCCTTCTATAAAGAACTAAAAGAAGTTTATGACATCAGTGAAAGGATAACCGAGGAAGGAGATGACTCTGAAGAAGTTCTTATAGCGCAGTTCTGGGATTGCAACCCATACGTATCAGTGACAAGAGGGCATTTAATGTTCGCAACAAAGAAGATCACTCCAGGTGCGCATTGGATTGGAATCACTAAAATAGCGTGCAGAAAGGACAACGCAGATTTCGCAAAAACAGTTTATGCTTATACCAAAACGTCTATCGGAATAGCGGATGCCTTCATTAGTTGTTGGGACGAAAAATACCGTAGTAATTTGGTTAGACCTGAAACATTAATCAATGCGTATTTCGATGATGAATGGAAGCCGATCCTCCAAACACCACCATTTCCAGAATACACAAGTGGGCATTCAGTTGTTTCTGGTGCTGCCGCAACAGTACTTACCGATATATTTAGCGACAATTTCGATTTTATTGATGATACCGAAACACCATATGGCTTACCGATAAGACCATTCTCGTCTTTCAAGGCAGCAGCTCAGGAAGCCGCTATTAGTAGAATGTATGGAGGCATCCATTATCGAGCCGCAGTTGAGGTTGGGATAGGCCAGGGTTTTAAGGTAGGTAATTTAGTAAATGAACGTCTTAAAATGTTGAATTAAAATGAAGTTGAAGTCAATCCTGCGCTTCGTTGGAATTCTATTAGTAGCTTTAGGTGTCTGGTATTTCTTTATTAAAGACTATAATTACCGAGTAACATTTACCTCAAAACAATCCAGAAGCATCGTTTTTGACCATTTAGTAAATTGGCATGATGGCAGACCTGCCAGTGATTCAATTGTTTCATTGGTCAAGAAACAACCTTTCCATCATGTTGTTCAAGACTACAGTTTCGGAGACTCGATTTTCCAAATAGAATGGAAACTCAAAATGCTCGACCCCAATACAACCAAGGTAATTGCTCAAGTAAAAGATGAGCAGAATAGCTTGTCTCAGAATCTAAATGTTCTTTTTACTAATAACCATTTCAAGCAAAAAAGTATTTCTACGGTTGAAAAATTCGGTAAAGGCCTTCTGAAGAATGCGGAGAACTATAGGCTTTCTGAGGTCCGAGATAGCATTATTCCAGCGCAGAAATGTGCATTCATATCAGTTAAATGCAAAACCCAGGAAAAAGCTTCAGCCATGCTTAAGAATATATTTTATGTCATGAATTACATTAAAGGCAATGATGAAGTTGAGCTAAATGGCAATCCTTTTCTGGAAGTTACCCAATGGGATGTTGAGAAAGACAGCATAGCCTTCGACTTTTGCTTTCCTATCAATGAAATGGAATCATACCCAGAATTGCCATCTAATGTTAGCATCAAGAAAACCGAAGAGCGCAAGGCATTGAAAACCATATTCAATGGCAACTATAGGATTTCTGATCGCGCTTGGTATCAATTAAGGGATTATGCCGATTACAACAATATAGCGGTGACTAACCTGCCTACAGAGATATTCTTTAATGATCCTCATGAGGGAACGAATTCCTTGGAATGGGTTGCAGAAGTGTTCATGCCAATCCAATAGGGTTTATTTTCCTAATGTTTTTCTAGAGTCTTACATTTTTCCTTACACGTCTCCCTCTTTTTTCATTATATTTAGTTTCTTAACTAACTAACAAATGAAAATCAAGAAACCACAATTATCTTTTTGGCAAATATTTAATATGAATGTTGGATTCTTAGGAATCCAATATAGTTTTGGATTACAACAAACAGCAATTAATCCAATTTTCCTTTTTCTTGGTGCATCAGAAGATATGCTTCCTATACTCAATATTGCGGGACCTGTCACGGGCTTGATTGTCCAACCTATAATTGGAGCGATGTCAGATAAAACATGGTCTCCTCGTTTTGGAAGACGTAAGCCTTACTTTTTAATTGGTGCTCTTTTAGGCAGTATTTGTCTATTTGCTTTTCCTTTAAGCCCTGTACTTTGGTTTGCAGTGGGATTGTTATGGATTCTAGATGTAGGAAACAATATGGCCATGGAGCCATATCGTGCATTCGTTGGTGATAAACTACCAGATAAGCAATTGAGCTTGGGTTACCAAATGCAAAGCCTTTTTGTTGGTGCCGGAATCCTATTGGCCAATTTCTCTATAATTCTTTTTCAGGATTGGTTTGGAGGTGACGAACTTGAAGTCGCGGGATCCATTCCGAAATGGCTATATTATTCATTCTTCATTGGTGGCTTCCTTTCTATTGCAACCATTTTATGGTCAGTTTTAAAGACGCCTGAAATTCCACCGACTGATGAAGAATTGGATGAGATAAATGCCCAAAAGGCATTACCATTCATGGAGCGTGTTAAACTTCCATTCAAAGAAATTGCTGAAGCCATAAAAGATATGCCCAAATTCATGTGGCAATTATCTGCGGTCTACCTATTTCAATGGTACGCCCTTTTTGTTTATTGGCAATTCATTGTGCCATTATTCAGGACCACCATGGGCTTCGACACCTCTGAGGCCACCTCACAAGCTGCCAAAATGAGCACAACATATAATATTGTAACTACGGTTGTAGCCTTAGCATTGGTGCCTTTAATTCTAAAATACAGCGGCAAAAAAATATATGCTGCTAGTTTGGTCGGTACAGGAATTGCACTGTTGAGCATTCCTTATATACACGACCCACTTTATGTTTTGGCGCCTATGATCCTTTTCGGTATTGGCTGGGCAGCCATGATGGGTATACCTTATACAATGGTCTCGAAAATTGTTCCACAGGAAAGGCGTGGTGTTTATATGGGCATTCTCAATATGATGATCGTTATTCCAATGGGAATTGAGACCCTCACCTTTGGGTCGATCTATAAACACCTTTTAGGAGGAAATGCTGTTAACGCCATGTTATTTGGTGGCACTTGCTTTATCATAGCAGCCATTCTAGCCATGAGATTGAAAGTGCAAAAAGACTAGAATGAAGAATTTAGGCATTAAAATATCGATCTTCCTTAATTATTTTGTATTCGCAATCCTATTGAATAGTGTTGGGATAGTAATTGCCAAATCCATTAATGTATATGGCGTAAGTGAGTCACAAGCTTCTGTTCTTGAGGCATTCAAGGATTTGCCTATAGCTGTTGTCTCATTTCTCGTTGCGTCTTTCTTGCCAAGATTCGGGTATAAGAAAGCCATGCTTACTGGTTTGGCCATTGTATTTTTCGGCTGTCTCTATATGATCTTTGGCAATACCTTCTTTCATACCAAGATCTTGTTCATGTCCATAGGTGTAAGTTTTGCACTCATTAAATTATCGGTGTATTCATTGATTGGCATAATTACACATTCGAAAAAAGAACATTCTTCATTGATGAGTTCAATTGAAGGATTCTTTATGGTGGGTATCGCTCTTGCCTATTTCTTGTTTCCTGCATTCTATTCCGACACCAATGAAAATGCCTGGCTTAATGTGTATTATGTCCTTATGGTGCTAATAGCTGTCTCCTTTATCTTTTTGCTCTTTTCTAAAGTGGAATATGAAGTAGAAGCCATTGGAACAAATTTGAAGGAAGATCTATTGTATTCTTTGAAATTAATAATTGTTCCACTTGTGCTGGTATTTTTAGCCTCAGCATTCTTTTTTGTAATGATTGAACAGGGCATAATGACATGGCTCCCAAGATTCAATGAAAAGATCTTCATGTTCAGTGAATCATTAAGTGTTCAGATGGCAGTGATCTTTGCACTTTCTTTAGCACTTGGAAGATTTGTTGCTGGTTACCTCACAAAAAAGATGTCTTGGGTATTCTTGGTTATCGTATGTGTTATAATTTCTGGTGGAATTCTACTTGCAGTCTTGCCACAGCTCAAAGTAGATGCGGAAGCCTTGAGTGAGATTACAACTTTGAAAGATGTCCCTTTCCTGGGATACATTCTTCCGTTGATCGGACTATTCATAGCGCCAATATATCCATTGTTGAATTCAACTGTATTAAGTTCTTTACCCAAAAGCCTGCATTCCCCAATGTCAGGATTGATCATTATATTTTCGGCTCTTGGTGGTACATTAGGTTCACGAATTGTTGGAGAGTTATTTGAAAGCATTGGAGGAGCAAATGCCTTTTACTTCTTGCTCATACCGATGACGCTGCTAATCGTCTTTGTCTTATTGATTGACAGGCTATCTAAAAAAGAAATAAATATCAAGGCATGAATTTCCTGCTGAAGGTAAAAGAAACCATTCATGAATTGCTGAAGCAAGAAGATACGGATGGTGATAAAAAGATTACTACAGAGGACCAAGGTCCAAGAATGTTTAAAATTGCAAGTGTTGATGGCAAACGCCGTGAAATAAGAGGTACTTACTTCCTTTCCAATCTGCTTCAAGAATTGGCCTTGGCAAAAAATAAGGGTTTAACAGAAGTTGAAATTCCCCTTTCAAAAATCGAAGAAGCTCCTTCTTCTAGAATATCTCGTATGATTCGTGAAGTATTTTGGGATGATTTGACACGAACCATTGATGAGACTGGAATTGCCAGAATAGTTGGCGACGACAAGGCGGAATCTGATATTAATAGGGTCTATGTACCTTATTCAGATGAAATCGCACAAAAATACTATAAAGACATAGCACAGGATTATAACATTGATGTCATCGTGCTTCCCGAAAATGTCACACCAGAATATGTAAAAACCATCAACAACAAACCTGGAATATTGAGCCTACAACTTGAGAATGGAAAAGGTGTGCCTTTTGTTGTGCCTGGAGGTCGTTTTAATGAGATGTATGGATGGGACAGCTATTTTGAAGGCATTGGATTATTGCTGGATGGCAGGATTGACCTCGCAAAAGCAATGGTAGATAATTTCTGTTATCAGATTCAGCACTATGGTAAAATTCTAAATGCCAATAGAAGCTATTATCTAACCCGAACACAGCCGCCATTTCTCTCTTCATTCATTCGAGAGGTTTATGAACATGATTTTTCCATTTCAAAAGAATGGCTTAAGGAAGTCCTAGAAGTTGCGATAAGAGAATACGAAACGGTTTGGATGGTATTAGGAAAGCGTTTAACTGAGAATGGCCTAAATCGCTATTATGCTGAAGGTATTGGCATTCCACCGGAAACTGAAGAAGGTCATTTTGATGATGTGTTATCATCACTCGCAAAGGTTCATTCTATGTCAGTTAATAAGTTCGTTAAGAAATACCAGTCAGGAGAACTAGAAGAACCAAAACTGGATACTTATTTCACGCATGATAGAAGTCTGCGCGAGAGCGGACATGATACCTCTTGGCGTCTGGATGATGTTTGTGCTGATCTGAACACAGTCGATTTGAATAGCCTGCTCTACAAATACGAAACTGATTTCGGATATTTAATAGACACTTGTTTTAATGGCGATTTTGAAAGCCATACAAGCAACTATTGGTTCAAGCTTGCCGAAGATCGAGCTAAACGCATGTATGATCTCATGTGGAATGAACAACGAAGCCAGTTCTTTGATTATAATATCAAGACAAATACGCAAACCTATTTTGAAAGTGCTTCAAATTATTTTCCACTTTGGGCAGGATTGGTAAAAAAACAGGATGCCAAATCTGTTGTGGAATCCTTAATTACAGAATTAAAAGAAAAAGGTGGCATTGCAGGTACATCCCAAAAAATGAATGATAATGTCCCTGAGGGTGCTGTACAGCGCCAATGGGATTATCCAAATGGTTGGGCACCTCACCAAATGATGATTTGGCGAGGATTAAAGAATTATGGGTTTGAAAAAGAAACCCAAGAACTCATATATCGTTGGTTATGGATGATAACCATTAATGCCGTTAACTATAACGGGACCATCCCAGAGAAATATGATGTCGTAGCATGCACACATAAGGTCTATGCTGAATATGGCAATGTAGGTACCGAGTTCGATTATATTACCACCAGTGGCTTTGGTTGGATGAATGCTTCTTATCAGTATGGATTAAGTCTTCTTGATGAAGGATTAAGAGATAAATTGGATGAACTCACTGATCCAGAAGAAATGTTTTAACTAATTTCCTCATCATAATACGTTGTCGCATCCTTCACCAAAATACCCATGGCAGCTCGCTCTTTCTCAATTCTTGCCTCATTCCAATTCAGATAATTGGCACAATCCTCAATGACCGTTTCGCTATACACCATAATGCTAGCAATATTAAAGTACAATCTGCTTGTGCGACGCACAAAGAAGTCTGTTACGCTATTGGTCATTTCATATTGTATGCTGAACCAAAGTTCGGCTCGGAGCAGTCGCTTCTGGACATCTGCATCATTGAAGTAGTTGACCTTATTTAAAATCGTCTCGGTTTGCTTTCCATAATGCGACACAAGATACCAGGCCATATAATGATCATCAATTCCCAATGTCCTAAGTTTTTCAAGTACTTCCTTTTGATAATCCTTGACTTCGAAAGAGTTGTTTAATGGAGGCTTAACCAAGAGAAGATGATCGGTTTTCGACTTAGTCAATGTTTTGCGTCTTTTATCAGGCATCTGGTCCAAGACACGCTCCATAACTCGATGAGCCATCTTCCTATAACCAGTTAGCTTCCCTCCTGCTATGGATATCAAACCGCTATCAGAGACAAATGTTTCGTCCTTTCTCGAAAGCTCTGATGGGTCTTTCCCTTCTTCATGAATAAGGGGACGTAATCCTGCCCAATTAGATTCAATGTCATCCATACCTAAATCAATCTCAGGGAATGTATTATTTATTGCCTCCAAAAGATATTCTGCGTCTTGCTTTAATGCAACAACACGATCCAAACTAGCATCGTAATTGGTATCTGTTGTCCCTACATAAGTTACTCTTCCCCTTGGTATGGCAAAGATCATACGACCATCAGGCACATCAAAATATACGGATTGCTTCACTGGTAGTTTTTCTCTAGGGAATACCAAATGCACGCCTTTGGTTAAGCGCAATCGTTTCTTGTTCAAGGAATTGTCTTTCTTACGGATATTGTCTACCCAAGGTCCAGCAGCAGAGACATAGGACCTTGCTGAGATCTTCAATGATTTACCAGTGTTATGGTCAAGGCATTTAGCAGCCTTGATCTTTCCGTTATCATCATAGACCAAACTTTCCAATTCGCAATAATTAATGCAAATTGCTCCAAATTTAGAGGCATTCTTCAAAACTTCCACGGTCAGTCTCGCATCGTCTGTCCGATATTCTGCATAATATCCGCCGCCGAGAACTAGTTCTTTATCCAATAATGGTTCTCTTTTCAGGGTCTCTTCCTTGGTTAGCATCTTACGTTTGTCATCCCCTTCTACATCAGCCAAGAAATCGTATATTTTCAATCCTATTGAAGTCATGATCTTTCCATAGGTACCACCTTCCACCAATGGTAACAGCATCTTTTCCGGCACAACCAAATGTGGTGCCAATTTATGAACAATGGCCCGCTCTGAACCTGACTCCTTGACCAATCCAATTTCCATCTGTTTCAAGTAACGTAAACCACCGTGAATCAATTTAGTGGACTTGTTACTTGTTCCGGATGCCCAATCATTCTTATCGATAACACAAACGCTTAAGCCTCTTGATGCGGCGTCCAGAGCAATTCCCGAACCCGTTACGCCACCTCCTATTATCAACACGTCGAACGTTGTTTTCTTGATGCGTTTAAGGTGTCTTTTCCTATCCAGAATCGAGAACTTGATCGGTTTTTCTTGTTTAGAAGCGTTAAGGTCCGATCTTGTTCGTTCGACCGCATCAAGCCAACCACTATATTTTTTACTCCGGTCAAATGGCTTCATGGATGGCTTGAACTTGGTATCCACCTGTCTTACTTTTTCAATGTCTTCTAATTTCCAAACACCAGCTTTCAATCCAGCCAAGAAAGCTGCACCAAGAGCTGTAACCTCCAGCATTTTTGGACGATCAACAGGAACATCAAGGATATCTGCTTGAAATTGCATTAAATAATTATTTATACAAGCCCCTCCGTCCACTTTCAATTCCTTCATTTGCTTTCCACTGTCTTCAACCATGGCATTCAAGACATCCTTTGTCTGGAAAGCCAAAGCTTCAATGGTGGCCTTTACAATTTCCTTACGCCCAACATCCAAGGTCAAACCATGAATGCTTCCTTTAGCATTGCCATCCCAATAGGGAGCTCCTAATCCAGCAAAAGCTGGAACGACATAAAGATCTTCTAGGGAAGGAATGCTTTTGCAAATGTCTTCCGTTTCCTTCGCAGAATCAATTATCTTAAGTCCGTCACGCAACCATTGAATGGAGGCACCACCAATAAAAATGCTGCCCTCCAAGGCGTATTTAACAGGTTCGTCATCAATACTTGCAGTCAAAGTGGTTAACAAGCCATTCTTGGATTGAAAGCAATTCTTACCTGTATTCAAGAGCATGAAACATCCGGTTCCGTAAGTGTTCTTTGCTACTCCTGACTGATACCCTCCTTGCCCAAACAATGAAGCTTGCTGGTCTCCAGCGACTCCCAAGATCGGAATTTCATGCCCATCATAAAGCACAGTGCCAAAATGTGAGGATGAAGCTTGTACTTTAGGCAACATGTTTTTTGGGATGTCCAGGATATTAAGAATGGTGTCATCCCATTTAAGCTCTCGAATGTTATAAAGCATAGTACGAGAGGCATTGGTATGGTCGGTAACATGATTCTGTTCAGTTGAGAATTTATAGATCAACCAGCTGTCTATGGTACCGAACATTAATTCACCAGCGTTTGCTTTTTCACGAGCTCCTTCTACATTATCAAGTATCCACTTGAGTTTCGTTCCTGAGAAATAGGAATCGATGACCAATCCCGTTGCCTTATTGATATATTCAAAATGTTCTTTTTCCCTTAGGTCGTCACAAATTGCCGTAGTTCTTTTGTCAAGCCAAACGATGGCATTGTAAACAGGATCACCTGTTTCCTTGTCCCAAACGACGGTTGTCTCACGTTGATTTGTTATTCCAATTGCGGCGATATCTTCTGGATTGACTTTTGAAGATGCCATTACATCCCGAAAGGCTTTCTTTTGATCTTCAAAGATTTCAAATGGATCGTGCTCGACCCACCCCGATTTTGGGTATTGTTGTGTTAGTTCTTTTTGGGAAATGTATTCAATTCCTCCTTTATCATTGAACAAAATAGCTCTTGTGCTAGTTGTCCCCTGGTCAAAGGAAATGACATATTTTCCAGCCATGGATTAGTTTATTTTTCTATCTAAAAATCAAGTACGTACTGATTACCAGAACTGCTATGGCCACACCAACTGGCTTGGTATATTTCCAAGGAGTTGTATCGATTTCAGTTGTTTTAATAGGAACATAAACATCGGTCTTTGGTTTCAATTTACCAACCAATAGCATTATTATCGCGTTTACAACAAATAGGATTCCCATAACATGTAAGAAATGAGGATACGCAGTAGCCTTGATAACACTTAATTCTTTAGCGTCTGTAATTCCAGAAGCTTCAGCTGCTGCTACAGCAGAATCCCTGAATTGTGGTTCCAAGACCAATAAACTGATCAAATACATTAGCACACCAGCGGTAAGTACGATCTTTGCTCCCAAAGCCGGGACTTTCTTGGTCAAAACACCAATTACAACAACTGCCAAAATGGGCACACTCAAACTTCCGAGTGACTGCTGTATGTACGAGAACAGGCCATCAGGTGCGTTAGCAATAAATGGCGCTATGGTCATGGCTATAGCTGCAACCAACAGTCCAAATATCTTTCCAGCTTTTACTGTTTGCTTCTCTGTTGCATCTTTCTTGAAATATTGTTTATAGAGGTCAAACCCAAAGAGGGTCGCACTACTGTTCAATAAACTGTTGAAGGAACTCAAAACCGCACCGAAAAGAACAGCCGCAAAGAAACCGAGCAATGCACTTGGCAATACTTCACGAACCAAAGCAGGATAGGCGTTATCCGCATTCTCAAGATTACCGTCAAATAAATGCCAAGCTATTATACCTGGAAGTACCACGATTATAGGAATCAAGAACTTTACAAACGCCGCTGCCATCATTCCTTTCTGCCCTTCAGCTAAACTCTTGGCTCCGAATACACGTTGTAAAATGGATTGATTAGTTCCCCAATAATAGAGCTGCGCCACCATCATTCCCGTAAAAATCGTTCCGAAAGGAATGGAAGAATCAACTTCTCCTATGGAATCGAATTTATCTGGATTGGAATTCCACAGGGTACTTAACCCTTCAGAAATACTACCGTCACCTATAATTGATAATCCGAAAATAGGAATCAAAAGTCCCCCGATCAACAACCCAATGGCGTTTATCAAGTCGGAAACGGCAACGGCTTTAAGTCCTCCGAAAATAGCATAGATGATTCCAATGATACCTATGGACCAAACCAGTAGCCATAAGGTACCTCCCTCCGACATATTAAGCATGTCTGGCACGTCCAACATCGTACTGAAGGCTAAAGATCCAGAGTACAAAATGGTAGGCAACAATACAATACTATAGGCAATCAAGAACAAGACGGATAGGATTGCTTTGGTAGGTCTATCGAATCGCTTCTCAATGAATTCCGGAATGGTTGTAATACCAGAACCCAAATACTTAGGGAGAAGGAAAATAGCCGTAATGATAATTGCGATAGCTGCCAGTGTTTCCCAGGCCATTACCATTATGCCTTCAGAGAATGCCTGACCATTCAACCCGACTATCTGCTCTGCTGAGAGATTGGTCAGTAATAAGGACCCTGCAATAGTGAGTGCGCCAAGACTCCTGCCTGCAAGATAGAATCCGTCGGCCGTGCTTTCGTCTGTTTTTCTAGTTGAATACCAAGCAATACCGGCCACCAAAAGTGTAAAGCCAACAAATGATACTATCGATAATGTTCCCATGCTTATTGTTAGTTAGTTAGTTTTAATTAGAGCATTAAAGCTCCTTGATCTTGATGTTCTTGTACCAAACCTTATCGCTATGATCTTGCAAGCCAATATGACCTGTCCGGTAATTACCAAATCCTTCCCATCCCTTGAATTTTGAATTCTCGACCATCTCATCCCAAGCTTCACCATGAACTGGGAATGTCATAACTTCCTTGCCGTTCATCGTTACCTTTCCAAGGTTGGTATCATGATTCACTTCCAATACGACCCAATTCCATTCGCCCGCAGGATTTACATGTTCTCCAGGGCATTCGATCATATCGTATAATGAACCGGCTCTATGTGTTGGGAATTTGGCATCAGGATGACCATTGTTATCCAATACCTGAATCTCCGGCCCTGTTTGATATGCTTCCGAATATTTCTCATCCTCATGAACTCCCCAGAATATTCCACTATTGCCATTTTCGGAAATCTTCCATTCCAAGGATAATCTAAAATTGATATACTTGTTTTTGGAGATTATGTTCTTACCACCTTCTTTACTTGGTGTAAATGCCATGGCATCGCCTTCAATGGTCCATTCTGGATGCATCGTTTCAGTTCCATAACCTCTCCAATTGTCCATTGATGTACCGTCAAATAAACTGACCCAATCTTTTGTAGGCCATGTTTCCTTAGTTGTCGCCTCCACCTCTGTCTTAGCCTGTTCTGTCTGTTCAGTTTTGGTTTGTTCTTTTTCGATTGTCTTAGTTTGTTCCTTGTCTTTTTTGCAGTTAAGCAATGACATTGCGATTAAAACCATTACTATTTTTTTCATGTTCATGTTTTTTATAATCCTAATATTCTTTTCAATTTATCTTTATCAATATCACCTCCAGCAAAATCGTCGAAGCGTTTTTGCGTGGCTTCAATTATATGGTCCTGAATGAATTTTACACCTTCCCTCGCACCTTGTTCTGGGCTTTTAATACAGCACTCCCACTCCATGACTGCCCAAACATCGCAACCGTATTCTGTTAGTTTTGTGAATATGGTCTTGAAATCTACTTGACCATCGCCAGGCGAACGATATCGTCCAGCACGATCTATCCAATCGCCATAACCACCAAATGCGCCTTTCTTCCCTGTAGGATTGAATTCTGAATCCTTGACATGAAACGCCTTGATAAACTCATGATAATGGTCAATATATTTAATATAATCCAGTTGTTGTAATACAAAATGTGAGGGGTCATAAAGAATATTAACTCGCTTATGATTGCCTGTTGCTTCAAGAAAACGCTCAAAAGTCACACCATCATGAATGTCTTCTCCTGGATGAACTTCATAACAAACATCCACACCTTCATCATCAAAATGATCGAGGATGGGCATCCATCGTTTTGCCAATTCCTCAAAGCCCATTTCTACCAATCCATCTGGGCGTTGTGGCCAAGGATGCATAGTATGCCATAATAATGAGCCAGAAAAAGTTGCATGTGCCTTCAAACCCAATCGCCTACTTGCCGTTGCAGCGTCCTTAACCTGTTGTATGGCCCATTCTGTTCTTGCTTTTGGATTGTTCTTGCAATTATCTGGCGCAAAATTATCGAACATGATATCGTATGATGGATGTACAGCTACTAATTGCCCTTGTAAATGTGTAGAAAGTTCAGTTATCTCCAAACCATAGGAGTTGATCTTTCCTTTTAGTTCATCACAATAAGTCTGGCTTTCTGCAGCTTTTTCTAAATCTATTAAACTTGGGTCTGTGGGAATCTGAATACCCTTATAACCCAAATCACTTGCCCATTTGCATAGACCATCCAATGAATTGAAAGGCTCTTTATCATCCATGAACTGAGCTAAGAAAACTGCTGGTCCTTTAATTGTCTTCATATGATCATTTATCTAATTCTACCCAAACATTTCCTTTTTGGTGAGATTCAACGGCTTTTTCGATAAAATCCACTCCTCTAGCCCCATCAATGATCGTCGGGAATTCACCATGGTCGTATGGCTCATTATTAATTGCTTTTGCTACGCCCTTGTAGATATTGCCCATGGAATCGAAAATTCCTTCTGGATGTCCTGGAGGGAGTTTTGTTCCATCCAATGAGATCTCACTGTTATAAGAATGGCCTGGTTTCAAGACACGCAAAGGCTGTCCGTCTTCCAGCAAATACAAGTAATTCGGATTCTCTTGCTGCCACTTTAATCCGGCTTTATCACCATAAATCTGAACCGTGAAATTATTCTCCTCTCCCGTAGCGATCTGGCTTGCTCGAATAACTCCTTTTACTTGATTTTCACATCTGACCAGAATAGTTCCATCAATGTCCATTTTATTGTCACTATAGAGATAATTAAGGTCCGCTAGAATCGACTCGACTCTATGGCCTGAGACATACTCGATCATATCGAACGCATGGGTGCCAATATCGCCAATGCAGCAACTAATTCCTGATTTTTCAGGGTCTAGACGCCAAGTCGTGGATCTTTTTTCTTTATCATGTATGATCGGATTGATCCATCCTTGATAGTACTGAGAATCGATTTTCTGCACCCTACCTATGTCTCCATTCTTTATCATTTCACGCATCTGCCGCACCATAGGATAACCAGTATAGGTATAGGTAACTGCAAAAACTGTTTTGGCAAGTTGCAAGGTTTCTTTAAGGATCTTGGCCTCTTCGTAAGTAGTTGTCATTGGTTTCTCACAGATAACGTTGAATCCATTTTCCAATAATTTCTTTGCCATTGGGAAGTGAAGGAAATTTGGCGTAAGGATTGAAACTACCTGCATTCTTTCATCAACTGGAAGTTTTGATTCTTCTTCGACCAAGGCATCAAAATCCTTGTAAATCCTATCTGTTGGTATCCCTAATTCATTTGCAAAGCCAATGTTGTCTTCCCATTTGGGGTTGAAGACACCTCCAACCAATTCATATTTATCGAACATGGTAGATGCAACGCGATGCAGAACACCAATAAGAGAATCCCCTCCTCCTCCAAGAATGCCTAACCTAATTTTCCTGCCCATGATTTAAGACTCTTTATATTCTACTTTTTCATTTTTGAATAACAGGGCAAAAAGAACGAAAACCGCGGCTGCAAATATTGCCGGGAAAATCCAAATGTCCTTCCAGCTATGCATGCTGTCATTAATTATATTTTGATCAACTATTTTTCCAGCCACCCAGAATCCAATAAGCATACCTATTCCATACGTGGCCAACGTAATTAATCCTTGAGCTGCACTCTTAATCTTCTCTCCTGCCTTAGAGTCTGTATAAATTTGACCAGAAACAAAGAAGAAATCATAGCAAATACCATGTAAAACAATTCCCATAACAATCAAGAAGAATGTTTCTCCGCCATCTCCAAAGGAAAATAATACATACCTAACCACCCAAGCTAGCATACCAAATAATATCGTCTTTTTAAACCCGTATTTCTTGAAGAAAAATGGCAATAGTAACATAAAGAGCACTTCGGAAATCTGTCCTACTGAAGCCCATGCTGTAGAATTTTCAACCTTATTTTCTGTTAAGAATGGGCTAATGTTTTGATAGTAAAAGGCCAACGGAATACAAATTAACACAGAGGACAGGAAAAATATCAAGAAGTTTCGGTCCTTCAAAAGATTAAGCGCATCCAGACCTAAAATTTCAGACAGGCCTACTTTTTCATCCTTTCCAATACTTGGCGGTGTTTTAGGCAATGTAAAACTGAATATTCCTAAAATTGCAGATGCAATAGCTACCATCAAGAAGGTATTTGATAACATGCCTTGTCCTATATTCTCCATGGAATCCCATTTAAATACAAAACTAATTACCAATCCTGCTATGATCCATCCAACCGTCCCCCATACTCTTACAAATGGGAATTGTTTCGCCGGATCGTCCATTTGATTGAATGAAACTGAATTAACAAGTGCCAATGTTGGCATATAGGCAATCATATACCCTAGCACATAAGGATAAAAGACTGCGAAATCAGCACTTTGGTACATCATGTACATAAGTCCGGCGCCGATAAGATGTAAAACACCTAGTATACGTTCGGCATTAAAGAACCTATCTGCTATCAAGCCAATAATAAATGGAGCAATAATCGCTCCCCATGACTGCGTTGAATACGCCATTGCTGTTTCACCACCTGTGGCATTAAGGTTATTCCCTAAAAAGGATCCCATTGTTACGAACCATCCTCCCCAGATGAAGAATTCTAAGAACATCATTAGGGATAATTGAAATTGAGTTGATTTTTTCATTAGTTAGTTAGCTGTTGGTTAGTTTAATTTTTTTGATGCATTGATCAATAAGTCCCTAGTAGCGATGATTCCTTCTTCTTCACTGAGACGACTTCCTTCATATTCAACACCAATATATCCAGTATAATCTGCATCCTTGACAATTTGAAGCATTTTCGTGTAATCAATAGTGGTTTCATTTCCGGCTTCATCAAAATCATACGATTTAGCACTTACTGCTTTAGCCCAAGTCATAAGAACCCTAACCCCCACGTACTTGTCATATTCCTTGACGCATTTAGCACCCCATCGTTCACCTCCTTCACGCTCTAGGCAAAAATTGCCAAAATCAGGTAAGGTCCCACAATTTGCCAATGCCACCTGCTTCATCACATTCATAAGCAAATCTGCATTTGAAGATAAATAACCATGATTCTCAACGAGAACATTAACATTCCTAGTTGCTGCGTAGGCAGATAATTTTATCAAGCCATCTGTTGAAGCTTTAACCCACTCATCATTATTTCGGCTTCCAAATAGATTTACCCTTATGGAATGACAACCTAAGAACTGAGCCGCATCTATCCATTTCTTATGTTTTTCAACCGCCTCATCTCTTATCTTTTCATCTGGTGACGCTAGATCACCCTCCCCATCGATCATAATCAATAGGTTTTCCATGCCTGTACGTTCACTTCTGACCTTCAAGGTATCCAAAACTGCTTGCATTCCCAGCTTTTCGATATGGTAACTGTATAATTGGCTGACATACTCTACACCTTCAAATCCCAATTCCTTGGCTTTATCTGCAAAGTCCATTGGGTCCAGTGTTCGATCATCAATTATGGCTTTGTGAAGAGACCATTGTGCCAGTGATAGCTTAAAGAAAGGTGCTTCATTCATTTCGATGTCGCTTATTGCTTGTTCCTTGTTCTCATTTGCATTGTCCTTACAAGAATTATAAGACAGGAAAATAACACTAACTATCAAAGTTAACTTAATGAATTTCATGTGATGAATCTTTGTGATTAGATTGTAATTAGTTCTCTAATTTAAAAGTTTAAAGTTTAAAATATGGCTTTTGAATAGCTAAGTTTTCAACGTAAACGTTTTCGTAAGTTTATTTTGCGAATGATGTTTGCTCCTAATTGTTTATTTGATTAGTTTTAGACAAGAAAATAATGGAATCCTAAAATAATCAACACTTTAATTAAGAATTCCTCAAGAACACGAACCACTAACAGTCAAATTAAGAGATTATCTATGAATCAAGATGAAGTTTATGATGCTATTGTCGTTGGCACAGGAATCAGCGGAGGATGGGCAGCAAAAGAACTCTGCGAAAAAGGTTTGAAGACCTTAGTACTCGAAAGAGGTCGCATGGTTAGGCATATTGAAGACTATCCCACGATGTATGACGATCCTTGGGATATGAAATACAAGGGTCAACTGACTCCAGAGGAAGCAGCAACTCAATTAAAACAAGCAAGAACTGGGTATACAACCAGAAGAGAGCGTCGACATTTCTTTGTAAACGATTTGGTTCATCCGTATAATGAAACGAAACGGTTTGATTGGATGAGAGGGTATCATGTTGGAGGAAGATCGTTGATGTGGGGGAGACATAGCTATAGATGGTCAGATTATGATTTTGAAGCCAACAAAAAAGATGGTAATGGTATTGATTGGCCTGTACGATATAAAGATATCGCACCATGGTATGACCGTGTGGAATCGTTTATAGGAGTTATTGGTGAAAAAATAAATCGCGATGTACTTCCTGATGGTGTATTTGAGCCTCCAATGGAACTTAATTGTGTAGAAGAGCACTTAAAAGCCAATATTGCACAAAACTATAAAGACCGCGTATTAACGGTTGGTCGTGTAGCTCATATCAATGGAGGAAAGACCTACGAAGGACGTAGTAATTGCCAGTTCAGGAATCGCTGTATGAGAGGGTGTCCTTTTGGGGCCTATTTCAGTAGTAATTCATCAACGTTACCAGCAGCAGAAAAAACAGGAAATATGACACTTCGACCTGATTCTATTGTGCATGAAGTGATTTACGATGATAAAACCAAACATGCTACAGGTGTTAAGGTGATTGACCGCGTAACGAAAGAAAAACACGAATTCAAAGGGAAAATTATTTTCCTTTGTGCGTCAGCAATAGCTTCAGCAAGTATCTTAATGCAATCTAAATCAGAACGTTTCCCTAATGGTATGGGTAACGATTGTGGTGAACTGGGACACAACGTCATGGACCACCATTTCAAGGCAGGCGCATTTGCTAAGACTAATAAATTCCAAGATAAATACTATAAAGGTCGTAGACCAGGAGGTGTGTATTTACCTAGATTTCGTAATATCGGTGGCGATACGGACCAAAAGACGTACATAAGAGGCTATGGTTATCAAGGTGGCGCTACAAGAGGAAACTGGGAAGACACAATTGCCGAAGTAGGCTATGGTAAAGACCTTAAGAAGGCAATTCAAGAGCCAGGAGGATGGCAAGTAGGGCTAACAGGGTTCGGAGAATGCCTGCCATACCACGACAATAAAATGACCTTGGATTACGAAAAACTTGATGAATGGGGATTGCCAACGGTGACCTTTGATGTGGAGTGGAAAGAAAACGAATGGGAAATGCGAAAAGACATGGTAGCACAAGCCATGGAAATGTTGGAAAAGGCTGGTTTTGATAATGTTCAACCATATGACAGTCCTGGTGCACCTGGCCTAGGTATTCATGAAATGGGTACAGCCAGAATGGGCCATAGCCCGAAAACTTCGGTTGTGAACAAACACAATCAAATCCATACAGTACCGAATGTATACGTCACAGATGGTGCATTCATGACCTCCGCTAGTTGTGTTAACCCATCATTGACATATATGGCATTTACAGCTAGAGCAGCGAATCATGCTGCAGAACAATTCAAAAAAGGAAACGTCTAAAAAAATAATATGAATAGAAGAGACGCAATAAAGAGTTTAGGATTAGGTGCAGGTTACGCTTTAGCCGCACCTTCCATTTTCAGCTTGTTACAGAGTTGTAAGAATGAACCGGTTTTTACACCTGTGTTCTTGAATGCAGGACAAGGCCATGCCTTACAGAAAATAGTGGATTTGATCATCCCATCTGATGAACTAGTACCAGGGGCTAATGAGCTTAATGTTCCTCAATTCGTAGATGGATTTTGGAATGACATCTTGAAACCAGAAGACCAAGAAATGGTAAGGATGGGATTCACTGTACTCGAAAGCAATTTTAAGAATACATTCGATAAGGAATTAGCAGATGGTAAGAGCGAGGATTTTGATAAAATGCTCGCCAAGTACTTGAAGACAACTAAAGAAGAGCAACAGGCTTATCAAAATAAAATGGGAGAATTCGGTCAGGCTTATGAGAAAGACAAAACTGCAACACCTGATCAGGACGCAGCAACTTTTTCATTATTAAGCCAGATACGCGGAATGACCATTTGGGGTTGGAAGACTACCGAAGAAATCGGTGAGAATGTTTTGGCCTATGATCCAATACCTGGAGTAGGCAAAGGGTGTATTACCATAGAAGAAGCAACAGGCGGAAAGGCCTATTCAATACAATAGTAAACAATTGAATAATAGCGTTTAGTGTTAATTGTTAATCGCCCATCTTAATACAAATTATGATGGGCTTTTTTAATTAAAATATGAAACGAAACAAGTCAGTTTTTCTCTTAATAGGTTTAATAGTACTTCTTGCTGGATGCAAAAAGAACGAATCACAGGATACCAAGCCAGACACTGAAAGTCAGTGGGTCTCGCTTTTTAATGGTAAAGACCTGGAAGATTGGACCATTAAGATAAAAGGCTTTGAGCTAAATGAAAATGCATACAATACCTTTAGGGTTGAAGATGGTGTCTTAAAGGCGTCCTATAAAGACTATGATACCTTCAATAATAATTTTGGGCATCTGTTCTACAACAAGGTTTTCTCGAACTATAAACTAAGAGTAAACTATCGATTCATTGGTAGTCAAGTCCCTGGCGGACCAGGGTGGGCCAATCGTAATAGTGGAATTATGGTGCATTCTCAGTCTCCTGAAAGTATGGGAAAAGACCAAGCATTTCCATTGTCAATTGAAGTCCAGATGTTGGGAGGAATAGAAGACGGTGAAAAGCGACCCACTGGCAATTTATGTACACCAGGAACCAATGTGGTCATGAATTGTGAATTGGTAACACAGCATTGCATTGAGTCTTCTTCTGAGACTTTTTACGGAGACCAATGGGTCACCATGGAAGTATTGGTATTGAAGGACTCCTTAATAACACATAGCATCAACGGTAAAGAAGTGATGAGATACTACCAAACGCAAATTGGTGGTGACGATATTGCCAATTATAATGGCGATTGGAAAGATAATATTGGGATGCCACTAAACGAGGGTTATATATCGCTGCAAAGTGAGAGTCATCCGGTGGAATTCAAGAATATAGAGATCATGGAACTTAATAGATAAAAGGAAGCACCCATGGAACGAAGAGACTTCATAAAGAATACGACCCTTGCAGGTGCCTTGGTTTCGATGCCTGCTGTCAATGCTCTAAATTTTTCGGATGGAATGGTTAGACATAAATTCAATCTGAATTATGCACCTCATATTGGCATGTTCAAGCACCATGCAGGAGAAAACGTTATTGACCAGCTTAATTTCATGGCCAATCAAGGCTTTACGGCATTTGAAGACAACGAAATGCGTCATCGACCAATTGCAGAACAAGAAGCCATGGCCAAGGTCATGAGAGACCGCAATATGACCATGGGCGTCTTCGTGGCTCATACCATTTATTGGAAGGAACCCAATCTAGCGAGCGGTAAAAAGGAATGGCGAGACGAATTCTTGAATGAGATTAGGTCTTCTATAGATGTCGCTAAACGCATAAATGCGAAATGGATGACAGTGGTACCCGGACATCTGGACTTAAGGCAAGACCTATCCTATCAGATGGAACATGTCATTGAAACCTTGAAACAGGCCTGTGATATCTTGGAAACGCATGATATCGTCATGGTTCTAGAACCCTTGAATTTCAGGGACCATCCAGGGCTATTCTTGACCGAGTCGCCTCAAGCGTACCAAATTTGTAAATCTGTTGACTCACCTTCATGCAAGATTCTTTTCGATATTTACCATCAACAGATACAAGAAG
>JABDMQ010000093.1 GCA_013001365.1 Flavobacteriaceae bacterium | reverse complement strand
TTTCCAGCAGTTTTCCAGCATTCTTGAATCTATGGGCCTTGAATATCAGGAATTCTGGTTTTTTGAACTCACTGCGTTGCAAGAAGCCAACCTCAGGGTTAAAACCTTCACCAACTTCCGTATAACCCGCCCTAAGGTCCCAACCATTCAAATTATAATTTGCTAGGATCTTGAATGCATGGTCTTTGCTATCGATGCCAGGCGTAACGCTTTTTGCAATGAATCCATTTACTTCTGCCTTGTTGCCAATGCCCCATTTGCCATCAACAGCAAACACCCTATTGTAATCATCATCTAAATCTCCTAAACCGGCACGATTAATGAAGATTCCACCTAAAGATGAGCGAGTTCCCTTAAAATCATGATTCACTCGTGCAACGCTAAAATTGTTTTTTTCAATATTCGATTCATTAACATCATCAGTGAACATACTTAGAAGTCCTACATTGGTTCGTCCTACTTTGCCAGATAATCTTGCACCTCCTATTATAGGTACAAGGCTACCATTTTCACCAATACCTATGCGTCGACTAAAGAATAAGTCGACTTCCCCAGGACTACCAACACTGAATTGACCTGCGTTTTCCAAGAAAAAGGCTCTTTTTTCTGGAAAAAACAGATTGAACCGATCAAGATTTACTTGTTGGTCATCTACTTCCACTTGCGCAAAATCAGTATTATAGGTCAAGTCTAAAGTAAGACTCGGTGTGACACTATATTTAATATCAGCGCCAACCTCCATTTTCGTGTCCGTGTCACTTGGAGAAACAGCTTTGTTATTGACTGCTTGCCCTAAGATGTATGGAATGAATTTTAAATTACCGGGACTATTAAGATTCAAGCCTTGAAGCTTTCCTGCTAAAGAAAGCCGTTTCATATCAAACCCAAGTGGTAGTGATGTCCAATAGGCTGTCTCGGTGTTCTTGCTGATGTTCCTTCTAAAGTTCAATCCCCAAGTCTTGTCAATGCCTTCAGCAAAACGCAATGATCGTAATGGAATTGCAAATTCAGCACTCCATCCGTAATCACCTATTTGTGTTTTAACTGTCCATGATGCATCCCAATTTAAGTTGGTGCCTCCAATCACTCCTCCTTGTTGCCTATTAGTATTGAAGTTTCCCTTGCCTTCATTGTCAATTTGTGCATCGTACTCCATTCCTTGGGCATTGGTGCCAAAGAGAAATCCATTCTGCTGGTCGTTGTAAGTGTCGATAATAAAAAGAAAACTGTCCTCATCATTAAGGTCTGAATCCCTCCTTGAGTCAGAAACCACGATTTTATCTGGTTCGGTATCAAAACAGACTACAGCTACATAGAAAGTGTTTTGAGTGTATGCAACACGAATGACTGTCTTTTCTGAAACTGTAGCCCCATAATTCGGGCGCATTTGTATAAGTTCGCTCAATGGGTCTACCGATTTCCAAATCTGTTCATTGATTATTTCACCATCAATTATTGGCTCTTGTGAGAGCTCAATAATCTTATGGAGTGGTTTAGAGGGAATGCTATCGTTTGAGGAGTATTCTTGTGCTTTAAGACTGAGGTGAGTAAAATATGAAAGTACGCAGAAAAGGCAAACGATTGGTCGATTCATTTATCTAGAATGATGTTATTTTAAATAAATATACGTAATATCAAGTAAAACAAAACCCTTGAAAATTCTCTTATTCAAGGGTTTTAATGAAATCGAAGTTCTGATTGAAGTTTATCTGTGTATAGCATAGCTACTGGCTTTTCCATAGATTTTCAAAGATTCGTTGAACTGCATCAATTTCATGCTTAGTAATTCTTTAAACTTTTTCATAGCAATAGATTTAAGGATTCATACTCAATTAATGATTATTGATTATTTGACTTAAAATTCAAGCTTTGGTTTAAAAAGTCAGGAAATGATTTTTAATTTTTAGATGACATCTTCAATGAATTGCACCCAAACTGGAACGGCAAACTTTGTGTTTTTCAGCAGAATGAATAGAGCTTCAATTGATATGGTATACATTAAAAGCTGCCAGTTTACCCCTATAGCATCGAAGAAGCTTAAATATATATCCTGAAATACGGAGCCTATTCCAAATAACTTGATAGCCTTGGTGATGATGATGATTGATTGATGAAGCATGACATTGGTTGTTTTTTGATTGACTGCTTACTTAATAGACGGTTCAAATCAGATAATGTCACACTTCTTAAGAACATTTTAACATCTTATGGGCTTATTTTCAATTATTTAAGATTTTGTTTGATCTTTTTAATTGATCAAAAAGTCGTATCTTAATAATATCTAACGGCGCATTGGGATGAATCCTAATTTCATATTAATTCTTGTATTCATGATTGGATTTGGAAATATTGAGTCTACATCTGCCCAAGTTAACCCTTCTGTGGAGGAATTGTTCAACTTTTTCAATGGTCATCGATTATTAATTACCTATCGTGAGGGCGAGGTCATCTACGGCACATATTATTTTCTTGAGATACATTACTGCCCAAATGGTTATGGTATTTATGGTAGTACACTTAAAAAGACTGTGTTAGGCAATGAACAGAAGTCCAATTGGCAGGAATTTGGCATTTGGAAGATCATCACCCAGAATGGCGTTAATGGCATCCATTATTCAGCAACGAACGGTAACCAGCAATTTTATCCAATTTATAGATTACCTGATGGAAGCATGTTCATACGAGATGGAGTGACCATAGTAAAACAAGGGACGGCAATTTGCCAGTGAGAGACCAATGCTGTTTTTCTTGATCCTAAAATAATCTCTCTATTGCTTTGAAATGAGTTTATGACTTCCCTTCATTACACTGAAGACTTTTTCGGTATAGATGTTTGGGTCACGCCTCCTATTGGTATTGACTATCTTGAAGTTGGCAGTAGCCTCTTCTTCCGTTAGGGTTAAGAGTAAATACCCATGGTCGCGCATGTTGGTGAATTTTAAATGAGGATTGAGGTCAGGACTCATTATTTTTTTTTCATGTGCACGAACGGATTCAGAGGAAAAGCGTTCATCGGCATTGGCAGAATTTATGCTCGAAACACCAAACTCCACTGCAAATGCGCCCTCAGCAGTTTCTGGATTATAGCTATTGAATGGCTCGTTCGTAGCTTCGAATGCCCATGCACGATGTGTGTCACCCGTTACAAAAATTACGTTTTCAATAGAATTGCCCTTTATGATATCAGCAACTTTTTGCTGATCCGTAGGATAGCCATCCCAAGAATCCATATTCGTCCTGAACTCTGGGTATCCCCAATCTAGGTAAGAATAAATAACTTGGTTACCAATGATCTTCCATTGGGCATTTGAATTCTTCAAGGTAATTTCAAACCATGTCATTTGTGCATCACCTAGTAACTTTTTATTCTTTAATTGTGGATCGTCCGGGCCTTCAGCTTGTTTGGTCCGTCCAGCCAAACGCTCGTCTAGCATGAACAGATCTGCCAAATTCCCGAATGATAATTTGCGATAATGATATTCCTTATCTCTAATAGGCATCCATTCATAGTACACTTGCTTAGCAATGGCCTTGCGTTTCTGATAATCTCCTTCATCCTCTTGATGGTTATTTGCGCCATCAACATAAGCATTATCAGTAATTTCGTGATCATCCCAAATGGTAATGAAAGGATGATTTCTGTGGGCAGCCTGGAGATCAGGGTCCAATCTGTATTGAGAATACCGGCTTCGGTAATCTGAAAGACTCAATATTTCATATTTAGGAATATGAACACGACCTATGGTTGTATCGCCATAGACACCTTCTCCGTATTCATAAATATAATCACCTAAATGAATAATTGCATCAAGGCCTGGCTCTTCGGCCATCCTTCCATAGGCATTGAAATATCCGAATTCATAATTACTGCAACTTGCTATTGCAAATTTCAATTCCTTGTAAGATTCTGGAGAAGTTCTTGTTATGCCAATTGGCGAGACGCCATCTAGTGCCTTGAATCGATAGTAATAGGTTGTTCCGGGTAGAAGCGATTTTACATCAACTTTAATGGTATAGTCTTTTTCAGGATACGTATTTACAATGCCATTTAAAACATTGTTATTAAACATTTTATCCGTTGATACCTCCCATTTAACTTCAATCTTTGAAAGTGAAGTTTCGGGTGTTACACGCGTCCATATTATCACGGAATTCTGCAAGGGATCACCTGATGCAACACCATGATAAAATGGTTTTAAATTTTTGTCCTGTAAATGGGAAGTTGATTCTAGAAATGGTTCAATTACATGTGCAGAGGGTTTGCAAAAACTAAAGAACAAACAGCCCACACAATAAAATACTAATGAAAATCGTCTCATGAAGTAAAATTAATCATTAACTCAATATCAGGAGATACAAAAATGATAATTAGCACATATATCCAAATCAGTTTACTAGTGAGGATTCTATTTTCCAAATAACTTCAGACATATTAGTCAGAATTGAATTATATTTGATAACAATCAAAATCAATTAATCAACCTTTAATAAACTCCTTATCATTATGAAATCATTGAAATTCCTCTTATTGGCTGGGATTATTGCCTTATTTGCTGTCGCTTGTAATAATGATGACGATAATAATACTGATCAACCTCAGAACTTTCCAGTTGTCCTAACTGTAGACGTAGATGCCTTGCTTCTCCTTGCTGCAGGAAGTGAAGCAAGTTCAGTTGCAAATTTTGGTCAACCAGCGGGAGTGTCTAATGCTGATTACACCACAGAAGCTAGGATAGGAGATATGATCACTTTCTCTATGCGTTCTAACAATGCGACGGATATCTTTGTCATTGATTCTCTTAACTATGTCTCTGGCGATGACTTGTTGTCACTAGAGTTTGTAGTACCAAGAGGCGAATTAGGGCAGCCAGAATATGTGTTGGATGTATTGGATGCTTATGATGCTGAAGATGCCGAGATGAAATACGTTCTCGGGTTCAGTGTTATAAGGAATGCTGTGCAATCTGGGTATTATTTTATAGATCCAAAAATTAGGATTAGATCAAGGAACTAAATGCATTGAGTATTTTACTCTTATGAAAGATTCGTGAAACAAGATATGTTCATATTCGACAGTTTACTCAAGAAAGCCTATATAACCATAGGTTTTTTTTGTTTATTTCTGAATCCTTTATTTGCCCAAGACCAAAGACTTAGTGATCGCTTACAGATCATCTATCAAAATGGCGACTATGATGAGTCAGAAGAGCTAAGGATTCTACAACAGATCGCGGAATCTGAAACGGATACTGAAAAGATAATTACTTACAGCCTTCAACTCATAGTTGCAGCCAAAAACCTGGACTCTGCCCAGTATGAATTCTCTGGGTATTTGCAAAAAGGGAATGCCTATAGATTACGAAGCGATATGACCAAGGCATTGGAGAGCTACTTCGATGCCGCTAAGATTGCCTCCGAAGCTGGTCTTAAATCTGAGGAAGCCTCTATAAACATTTCCATCGCCGATGTATATTCTATCATGGGAGATAATGAGACCTCAGTTGGTTATTATAAAGAGGCACTGGAATTAATGAAAGAAGAGTCTGATTCGCAAAATCTAGCATATCTTCAATTAAATCTTGGAGACGAGTATTACAAACAGGATAAATTGGATTCTGCCTTGTATTACTTCAATGAATCCGGTAAGATCTTGGAGGCATTAGAAGATGAATTTGGAGGGGCTTATAAGATGGGTAACGTTGGTCTAGTATATGCCAAGAAAGGTGATAATGATTTGGCTGAGCTCAATTTGGAGAAGGCTGTAAGGGTTTTAGAAGAATTTGAGGATTACGCTCCAATCTGCGAATACCTTAATGCCATGTCCGAAATTTATCAAGAGCAAGGAAAAAATAAAAAGGCCTTCGAGTTTGCCCAAAGAAGTCTTGATCTTGCAGAAAAATATGGACTAAAAGAACAGGTAAGCAATTCGTATCTTAAATTATCTGGATTCTATGAAGATAGTGGAGATTATAGAAAATCTCTTGACCATTATCAATCACATATTGCTTATCGAGATAGTGTTAATAGCATTAAGAATGTGCAGCAAATGGCTAAAGAGCGCACGGAATTTGAAGTATCCCAGAAACAAGCCGAAGTAAATTTATTGAATCAACAAAAAAAGACGCAAAAGATTATGGTCATTGCTACAGGTGTGGCGCTGTTCCTAATCCTATTGCTTGCAATTGGACTCCTCAAGCGCAATAAGTTCATGAAAAAGACCAATGCGATAATAGAATATGAGAAACAACTTTCTGATGATCTTTTAAAGAACATTTTACCAGAAGAAACGGCTGCTGAACTTAAGGAAAGTGGCGAGGTAAAAGCAAAGCAATTCAATGATGTTTCGGTATTGTTTACGGATTTTAAAGGCTTTACTGCACAATCTGAAAAACTATCACCGGAAGAACTCGTAAAGAGCATTGATTTTTATTTCTCAAAATTCGATGAGATCATCGGCAAGTATGGACTTGAAAAGATCAAGACCATTGGAGATGCCTATATGTGTGCGGCTGGTTTGCCGTTTCCAATAGAAAATCAAACCGTCAAGATCTGTCAAGCCGGATTGGAGATCATTGAGTTCGTGCAAAAGACCAAAAGGGATTTCGACCATAAACTAGCGAAGTTCGATATTCGTGTGGGCATCAATACAGGTCCTGTGGTTGCAGGAGTCGTAGGAACGAAGAAGTTTCAATACGATATCTGGGGAGACTCCGTAAATACAGCAAGTAGAATGGAAAGTTCAGGAGATATTAACAAGGTAAACATAAGTGAGTCGACTTATGAGGAATTAAAGAAATACGACGTTTTTAAATTCGAACCAAGAGGTTCTGTTGAGGCTAAAGGCAAAGGCAAGATACAGATGTATTTCGTAGAATATTCCTATTGATCAATTTCAACATCACTCATAATTATACTAGCGCGAGCGAACCTATAATTCATTACCTTTATTTTAAACATTAATTCATGGCACTAGGATTGGCAAATGCATCCAAAGGATTAGGAGTCATTGCACAGGTGGTAGGTCTTGTAGAAAAGGCCCTGACCAAGCGTGGTACAAGGATAGACAAGAAAATAGATGCTGTGAAAGCTATGCAGAAAGCTGTTAATAACACAAGACTTTATCTTGTAAAGTCCAAGAACAAATACGAGCCCAATGCTGAATTATCAAACTTATGGAACGATGCCTTTGCTGCGATGGTACCAATAGACAAATCCTTGGCAAGACAGTTGAACAATAGCAGTAGGTTCTGGAGCGACCCTCATCGATGGCTAGCTGAGGAAGGCGCCATGGAACTGATTCCAGACCTTGAAGAATTAGATGAAAAATGTGACTCGATCATCGTAGAGCTGGAAAACAGAAAGTGATCTTATGTAACAAAATCAATGAAAACACATCTAATTAGAGTATCGATCGACTAATAAAACAATCAATCAAAATGAAACATCTGATATTTCTTTTTTTGAGCTGCATTGCTATCCAGGCAGTTTCGCAATCAACACTTACTGCCAAGGATTGGCAGGATGACCTTAAATTCCTCCAAGAAACGGTTCACGATGATTACCCATTCCTGTTCAAGAAAACGACAGCAGAGGAATTCGATAAAGCAGTAGAACAACTATATAATGATATCCCGAACCTTCAAGAGCATGAAATCCTAGTCGGATTGGCAAGGATCGTATCTTCTTTCAAATATGGACATACGGCACTTTCACTTAGGAAAAAACCTCATGCAATAAGTCAGCTACCCATCAATTTGTTCCAGTTCAACGATGGCACTTTCATTCAAGGAACACATAAGGATTATGCCAATGCACTAGGAGCGAAGGTAACAGAGATTGCTGGCGTACCAATCAAAGACGTCTTAAAGGCTGTATACCCTGTAGTTCCTGCGGAGAACGAACAGTATTTTAAGGCATATGGCTATGGTTATGTTGCTAGTCCAGAGGTTTTGCATGCGCAAGGAATCTTAAAAGAACTTACGGATACTGTGGAACTAACACTGGAAAAAGATAATAAAGAATTCAAGCAATCTTTCAAAGCTCTTTCAAAAGGGGAAAGAGTGCCTACTTCTTACGGATTTACCACACAGGATAGCCTTTGGCTCGATTCCAGGAACTCGGACAAAACGCCTTACTATCTTAAGGACCTAGACAAGATCTATTATTTTGAGTACTTGCCTGATACAAAAATCGTGTATGTAAGGCAAAGCCAAATACAAGATGATCCATCAGAGAGCATTCCATTTTTCTATAAGCGTGTTTTTGATTTTATAGAGACCAATGATGTAGAGCGCTTGGTAATTGATGTGAGACTTAATGGCGGAGGAAATAATTACAAGAACAAACCGGTTGTAACCGGGATTATCGAGTCTCAAAAGATAAATCAAGTAGGTAAGCTTTTTGTAATTCTAGGTCGACGTACGTTTTCGGCATGTCAGAATCTAGTTAACGAACTTGACAACTATACCAATGCAATTTTCATAGGTGAGCCAACGAGTGAAAATATCAATTTCTATGGGGACAATAATCAAGTAATTCTTCCTAACAGTAAGATTCCGGCTTATTTATCATTCGCATGGTGGCAGGACAAGCCACAATGGGAAGGGCGAGAGTGGTTAGCACCACATCTTGCGGTTGATATGAGTTTTGAAGAGTTCAAGACTAACCAAGACCCAGTGCTTGAAGCAGCATTGACGTTTGATTCTACAGATTTCATCCTTGATCCAATGGAGCATATTACTGGTTTGTTCATGGCAGGAAACATCGAGCAACTTAAGGCTGATTCTATGAGAATGATCAAGGATCCAAAATATCTATTTTTTAATTTTGAGGGAGAATTCAATAAGGCAGGATATCGCCTTTTGAATAGTAATCAGGTTGAAAATGCCATATTCGTTTTCCAGATGGTTTCTCAATTCTTCCCAGATTCTGCAAATGCATGGGATAGTTTGGCTGAAGCATACTTAAAGGCTGGTGATAAGGAGAAAGCGAAGGAGTATTATATTAAAGCCGTAGAAATGGATCCAGATGGGTCTACGGGAAAAAACGCCAAGGCAATGCTAAAATCAATTGAAGAATAGTCTAAGCATTGATGACGACTAGTTAACAATCTTGAAGCCAGACTTAGTGAATAAGAAATATCAGGCAATTACATTATTCCCAAGCAAGAATACCACCTTCTAGGTCATAGACTTCTATAAATCCGAGTTCCGACATGATTTCTGAGGCCATGCCACTTCGTCCACCGCTTCTGCAATAAATATATACAGGCTTGCTCTTGTCCAGTTGTTGTATTCTATCCTTGAAATCCTCAGACTGATAATCTATAAGAGTAGCATCTTCGATATGACCTTCGTCATATTCCGAAGGCGTTCTTACATCTACCAACTGTACATCCTCATTCATGATGCCATCTTTGAATTCAGAAGGTTTCAGGACTTTAACAATGCTATTTATCTCAATCGATTCTTCTGTTTGCACAGGGTCTTTTTTATCCGATTTGCAACCAATCAATAATGCTATCGGGATAAGGAATAAAAGTGTTTTTCTCATGACTTTTTCAAATAAGGTCTTACTTCAATAAATATATCATTTTATAAAAAACAGAGCAAGGAAAAATAGGACTTCTTGAAACTTCAAAATTTTGTTATTCCAGCCTTCAGATCATGATATATATCATGTCATTCGACCTACTATAATTTTACATTTGAGCTAGCAAAATTGGAAACAAAAAAATATAATAAAATGGAGACCGCAGAACAAATAAAACAAAGTGTTTTTAGGTTTGGTAATAAATCTGCCGATGGAAATAGAACTATGAAATCCTTGCTCGGTGGAAAGGGTGCAAACCTTGCAGAAATGAGTGCAATAGGAATTCCTGTTCCGCCAGGATTCACTATCACAACAGAAGTTTGTACTGATTATAACACCTATGGAAAGGAAGCTATCATTGAAAAAATAAAAGAAGAAGTTGAAGAAGCCGTAAAGAACATTGAAGACATCATGGGCGCACAGTTCGGTGATGCTGAGAACCCTTTGTTGCTTTCGGTCAGGTCAGGAGCAAGGGTATCGATGCCTGGTATGATGGATACAGTTCTTAATTTAGGATTGAATGAAGAGGTCGTGCAAGGACTTGCTAAAAAGACCAATAACGAACGTTTTGCTTGGGATTCTTATCGCCGTTTCATACAAATGTATGGAAGTGTTGTTCTTGGGATGAAACCAGAATCCAAGGATGATATCGATCCTTTTGAAGAGATCATAGAACACCTTAAGGAGAAAAGACATATAGAATTGGATACTGATTTTTCGATTCAGGACTTACAAGACCTAGTATATGATTTCAAGGATGCCATATTCAAACGTAAAGGAATACAATTCCCAATGGATCCATGGGAGCAACTTTGGACATCTGTCATGGCTGTATTCGACAGTTGGAATGGAGACCGAGCAGTTTATTATCGTAATATGCATAATTATCCATCGGAGTGGGGAACTGCTGTAAATGTGCAGGCAATGGTCTATGGCAATATGGGTGAAAATTCGGGAACCGGGGTTTGTTTTACTAGAGATGCTGGCACAGGTGAAAATGTCTTCAATGGAGAATACCTAATAAATGCCCAAGGTGAAGATGTTGTTGCAGGAGTAAGAACACCTCAGCAAATTACCAAGCTCGGTTCAGAACGTTGGGCAACTTTAGCAAGAATCAGTGAAGAAGAACGAAAAAAAGACTATCCCTCATTGGAAGAGTTAATGCCTTCGATATATAAGGAATTATTCAAATATCAAGAAAACCTCGAAACGCATTATAGGAATATGCAGGATATGGAGTTCACTATCCAAGGAGGCAAATTATGGATATTACAGACACGTGATGGAAAAAGAACAGGAGCAGCTATGGTAAAGATTGCCATGGACATGCTAAAAGAGGGATTGATCGATGAGCAGGAAGCCATCATGCGCATAGAACCAAATAAGCTTGATGAATTATTACACCCTGTGTTTAATCCTGAAAGTTTAAAATCATCTCATTTAATTGCCCAAGGATTACCAGCATCACCTGGAGCTGCAACAGGTCAGATCGTATTTTTTGCAGAAGATGCCAGAAAATTCAAGAACACCATACTTACAAGGATCGAAACTTCTCCTGAGGATTTGGAAGGTATGAATATTGCCAAGGGAATCTTGACCGCTAGAGGCGGTATGACCTCACATGCTGCTGTTGTAGCAAGAGGTATGGGAAAATGCTGTATCTCAGGTGCTGGAGCATTAAAGATCAATTACAAGACAAAGACCTTGACTGTTGATGAAGTTGAATATCATGAAGGAGATTGGATATCCTTGAATGGGTCTACTGGAAACATATTTGAAGGAAAAGTAGCGACCATTGAACCCGAATTGAGCGGGGATTTCGCAGAGTTAATGACTCTAACCGATAAATATGCAACGATGGAGGTCCGTACGAATGCGGACTCTCCGAAAGATGCAATAGCAGCTAAAAATTTTGGAGCTAAAGGGATTGGGCTCACGAGAACCGAGCATATGTTCTTTGAAATGGATAGGATTCGCGCAA
The DNA here is from genome assembly GCA_013001365.1 of Flavobacteriaceae bacterium. Lineage (GTDB taxonomy): Bacteria > Bacteroidota > Bacteroidia > Flavobacteriales > Flavobacteriaceae > JABABD01. Next base: position 2,560 of record JABDMQ010000093.1, on the reverse strand, counting down.
TGCGTGAAATGATTCTGGCAGAAACAGTGAAAGGGCGTAAAGTCGCATTGCAAGAGCTTTTGCCAATGCAGCGCTCAGATTTTGAAGGGATTTTCGAGGCTATGGAAGGAGCTCCGGTCACCATTCGATTATTGGACCCTCCACTGCATGAATTCGTACCACACCAATTAGCAACCCAAAAAGACCTTGCCGAAGATATGCATATCTCACTTACTGCAGTCAAGAACAAAGTTTCGGAGTTGGAGGAATTCAATCCTATGCTTGGACATCGCGGTTGCAGGTTGGGAAATACCTATCCCGAGATCACTGAAATGCAAACACGTGCCATATTAGAAGCTGCTTTGAATCAAAAGGAGAAAGGAACTGTGCCTAGACCCGAAATCATGGTGCCATTAGTCGGTACCATTGAAGAGTTCAGGATGCAAAGAAATATTATAGATTCTACTGCCAAAAAAGTCTTTGATGAAAGGGGTGATAGTATTCCTTACCAGGTAGGCACAATGATCGAAGTACCTCGTGCCGCATTGATGGCAGATGAAATTGCGAAATACGCCGATTTCTTCTCGTTCGGAACTAACGACTTGACCCAGATGACCTATGGATATTCCCGAGATGACGCAAGCAAGTTCTTACCAATATACATAAGTAAAGGCATATTGAAACACGACCCATTCGAGGTCTTAGACCAAGTGGGAGTTGGACAGCTCATTAAAATGGGAACAGATCGAGGACGTCATAATAAACCAAAACTTAAGGTCGGTATTTGTGGTGAACATGGTGGAGAGCCCAGTTCTATTGAGTTCTGTTATGATCTCGGTATGAACTATGTTAGTTGTTCGCCGTTCAGGGTGCCAATTGCGCGAGTGGCATCAGCGCAAGCCGCAATTAGGACAAAAGCAAGGAAATAACAGATTAGGATTTTGATTGAGTAAAGGCCAATGCTGGTTCAGAGCATTGGCCTTTATATTTAAAAATCCCTGATACTGATTTTAATCATGTTTTTTCATCTGGTGTTTCATTACATTAATAGTTAAACTCGCAATTAATGAAAACACATCAGCAAACTCAAAAAACCTCGGGCATTTATGCACTGAATGTTTTATTTGTTCTTTCCACCTTTTCTGTGAATGGGCAGATAATCCTAACCAAGAAAGATAGTAACAAACCTGAAACCGATAAGCCTGCTGATATCTATTGGCATGTCAAGGCTTTTCGACCCGAAGCAAAACTACTGAGGATCAAGGCTATAGACAAAGAAGGTAATTATCATGACGTTAAGGCCATTCAAGATTCAGATGACACAAGCATCCTGAATGTAAAAGCATTGGTCGATGGTGAACGATTGCCCATCAAAATGATCGTGAAAGGAGCCAACGACCGATTTTACCCGGTTAAGGCGATTGCCAAGAATGGTACTTTGGTAGACATCAAGGCCATAACAGAAGATGGAGAGATCATGGGTGTAAAAGGGTTTAGCAGATCTGGTAACATCATTAATTTAAGGGCTATCACTAAAAACAACAGGTATTATAATGTTATTGCAATTTCACCTCAAGGGAAGGTGAATGCGGTAAAAGGTATCAAGATGTTCGACTCTGAGGAAGAAGCGGTTATTAATGGCGTTTCCATTTATGCCCATATCAAGGCCATTCATCAGGATTAGATTATTACTTGGAAAAGTTATTTTAATCACTTGGCAATTAGCGTTTTGTGTAAAATAATTCGTATTTTAGGTACACCAATTTTTAATCGATTATCATGAAAAATTTAGTTTATGCTGTTACTTTAACGGTCATGTCACTGATGTCTTGTAGTAGCGACCCATTGATCAATGATGATATCAATTCTGTTGATCAAAAGACAAGTGAGCAATCAATTACTGATAAAAAGTCTGTAAAGAGACCTTTTAAATTAAAGGCATCAGGTTTCTATGGAGCATTCATACCTTCAGATGATTTATGCTCAGATAATTTGGCCTTAAATGCAAATTGTACCGGAAATGCAACGCATTTGGGACGGATTACCCATTTAGAGGAATGGTGTTGGAACGGAACCCAGCCTGACTTAGGTACAAGGTCAATTATTTTGAAGGCTGCTAATGGTGATGTATTATACGGAACTCCTATATCCGTTGAATGGTATTCTTTATTTGACTTTCAAGAGATCGTACAAATCGATGGAGGAACTGGACGCTTTGAAAATGCTTCTGGCGTTTATACTCAATATGCAGTCATTAGTCGAGATGAAATTCCTTCTGGAGATAACGTGGTATCAGGATCATATGCCATTAGTGGATCTGGGACAATAACTTATTGAATACAACCCTTAAAAATTGAAGTCATTCCATGCATTAATTGCTTGGAAAGGTTGATAGGTTTAATAATATTACCATTATAGACGTGGTCATTTGTCTCTAGCTCTTGCTTTGATATATATGCTGCTGGCTTCATTTTGGATCGCCAATCCATGGTTCACTGCTTAGGCATTTACCTATGGCAATCATATATATTTCAATCAAAGTGAATAATGCCTGTAAAAGAATTCGGGATTTGATTCTATA
>JABDMQ010000091.1 GCA_013001365.1 Flavobacteriaceae bacterium | reverse complement strand
GCGGATTCTTGATTGTTTCAATAAAATCAAATCCTGTAAAATCAGGCATGTGAATATCCAAGAAAATCAGGTCGACATCATTTTGATTCAGGTACTTGATTGCTTGGATCGCATTAGGAAATTCTTCGAGAATATCTACTTCGTCAACATGATGACAAAGCTGACTGATTATGGCTCTTGCCGTTTCCTCATCATCAATTATTATACAATTCATAAATCTAATTATAGTTGTTCCAGAAACAATTTGATTTTAGCTAGGATTGATTCAAATTCTTCTTTCAAATCTGTTTTGTTCTCGAGAAGTTCATGCTCATATTTTTCAGCTAATTCATAACTTTTCACTAAGCCTAAAATACTAATTTTATGTTTAATTTTATGAACATTACCTGCAACCTGAACATAATTCTTGGAAGCAAGATTAGTCTTGTATATCAACTCCTCCTGAGGGAATTCTTTTTTGATTATACTAATTAGTTTATCCTTGAATGCTTTATCACCGCCAGACAACTCTTCAATATATTCTAGATTCGGACTCTCTTTCATTATTTTCTTAATGTGAAATAAAACGTTGTACCTACTCCAGGCTCTGAGTTTAACCAAACCTTTCCTTTGTGATATTCGACGATTTTCTTAACAATGGACAGCCCGATTCCAGAAGAATCCTTTCCTTTATTTATTGAGTGAAATATCTTGAATATCTTGTCATGATACTTCTCGTTGATCCCAATCCCATTATCTTGAACTGAAAATTGATAATAGTTCTTTTTGTCTTCCACATCAATATTGATAATGCCTTTATCCTTATCAATAAAACGAATTGCATTACTCAAAAGGTTCTGGAATACCTGTTGTAACATCGTTCGATCGCCTTTGACATCAGGCAATGATCTAATAATATTAATCTCGATATGTTTTGGAATGTTTAATAACTGTATGGTTTCATTGATCAAGGTATTTAATTCAACACTTTCATCTAAAGATGGGTTTCCTCCAATACTTGAATATTTAAGGATATCTGTAATAAGCCTTTCCATTTTCTCTAACGTCGATTCAATTAGAAACATATTTTGAAGGCTTGCCTCATCCAATTTATCTTTATTATCTTCTTTTAACCAACTTACCAAGGCTTCAATGCTCCGTAAAGGTGACTTTAGGTCATGAGATACAATATGTGCATATTCTTGAAGTTCGTTATTCCTATTTTCGAGTTCTTCAACAAGTTTTTCTTTCTGTCTTTGGAGGTTCTTTAAATCTGTTATATCAAAATGAATCAAAATACGACCCGTCAATTCCCCATTCAGATTGTAATTTGAAGCTCCACTGATTAACCAATTTCGTTCTTCACCATTTTTTCTCCTAACACTAATTTCATGCAGTTCGCCAATATCGTTGGAATTCTTACGATTTGATTTAATTTTTTCACCCTTAATGACACTAAATGGAATAATCTCTTCTGCAACTTTGCCGAGAAGTTCATTCTCCGTAAAACCTGACATTTCTAAAATACTATTATTGACCATTAGAATCTTGTCATTCAAGTCTACTTCCATTAGGCCTAAATTCATATTTGCAATGATATTACTATATTTTTGTTTCTGGGATTCAAGACTCTGACGATAATTTCTGCTCAATGTAACGTCACGATATGTCCATAAATGGCCTTTATAAATTTTATCCTTATAAATGGGTATGTAATCCCTTTCCAAAATAATGCCATTTGCCATTTTAAGCTCCATAGCTAGAACCATTTCCTTGTTTTTCAGGATTTTGTTTATATCTTTTAAAAATTGTTCAGGATTTTCAAAAAGCATTTTACTTTGTTCCGCAGCATTTGAACAGTCTTGTCCGATCATTGCTTCTGGTGGAACAGGAATCTTGAAGAACTCACAAAATTTCTTGTTGGTTACAACGATATTCCTGTTTTCGTCTTCTAACAATACACCACTATCCAGATTAAGGATAAGGGTAGACAATCTATTCTCGGACTCTTTAAGTTGTTCTTCAGCCTTTTTTCTCTCCCTTAGGTCAACTGCACTTTTTAATTGAATAGCAACAATGTTTGCAATGCTAGAAAGCATTTGTAAATGCTTGGGATTAAAATAATTTTCCTTTTCGTGTTCTGAATCTATGATTCCCAAAACCCTATCGCCTATTTTTATAGGAATTGTAATTTCAGATTTTCTTTCAATAACATCTTTGACGTATCTCGGATCCAAAGTAGTATTTCCTATAATTTCACCCTTGCCAGATTTTGCAACCGATCCAACAATTCCAAATCCTTCTTTCAGAACAATTTTGTTAATTATCTGATTGTTTTCATCCAGTTTCTCCCCATATGCTGAAATTTGCTCAAGGGAATTATCATTCTCATGGTATAGATAAATTACGCAATCCTCTGAATTAAGATATTTAGCTATTTTGTCTGTAATCTGATTAGCTATCTCATATATATCGAACTTTCCTAGAATTGATTTTGCAACATCATTTATAACCTCAACTACTAACTCTTTTTCTCTTACGATAGTAATATCCCTTATTATACCTTGAGCAGCAGCAGGTTCATCCTTATCATAAATTATACTTGCGTTGATATGAACAAGTCTGACTTTATCATCATTGGTCTTGATTTTAATCTCAAAATCTGTAAGCATTCCTTCTTCAAGCAACTGCTTATATGCTTCAGAGACTCTATTCGCATCTTCAGGAAATACCATTTTCATGAGATTTGACTCAACTTTCTCATCTTCAAATCCCAATAGAACCAAGGCCGCATTATTCATTCTGAGAATATTGCCCGATAAATCCATTATTACATATGGATCCACAATATTTTCAAATACCCCTTGTAATTGGGAATCTCTTCTTGTAATTAAGGACTCTAGGTCTTTATTAAGAACAGACAGTTCTTGATTGGCCTTATAAAGTTGTGCGGATTTTGATTCAAGAATCTTTTCTGCCTGCCTTCTTGCTTTTTTCTCCCTGTCTAGGGCTCTCTGAAGAATGCCGATTCTATCTTGATTCATCTATGATCTGTAATTGTAAACTTTACTTCGGTTCCTGAATCATTGAGCTTCTCAAGGACTATTTCGCCTTTTACATCAAACATTTTAAATGTTTCCTGCATGAGACCTTTCCCGAGCATGTACAACGCTCTATCGGATTTGTAGATCATGATCATCTTGTTCTCTGATCTCTCTATCATCTCAAAAGTAGGTAATTGCGCTTCAGGATAGATTTTTTGAACCTCGATGTGAATATGGTTCTCTATTGATGCCAGAAAATCCATCGGATTATTATAATGCTTAATTAAATCTGGATGAGCATTGAGTAAAACCTGGAATAGGTGCTCAGAATAAACCAATAAAAGATCATCTATGGATATGTCGGTGTTTTCACTTAAGTGAGATATAAGACTCAACATTTCTGAAAAGTCATAGGTGCCAATTGATGTATAGACACCTCCAGATTCAAGATTCGATTGAGTAATTATCTTATCTACCATTTCCAGACCGAATTTATCTTCTACAAGGTCAAGAAATTCGGTGAATATAAATCCTTTCATTTAGTTCTTAATTAATTCGTTAATGCTCCAATAGGTCAAGACATCATTTATTTTTGACCTGTAGTCTTCGTATTTAAGTGGTTTAATTATATATCCTGAGACACCGATTTTATAGCATTCCTTAAGGTCTTTCCGATTGCTTGAGGTTGTTAATATTACGGTAGGCAAAAATCTTAGTTCTTCATCAGATTTTAATATACTTAAAAATTCAATACCATTTAATTTCGGCATATTTAAATCCAGAAGAATCAAGTCGGGCAATGCCTTTTTATCTTTAAGTATATTTAGTGCTTCTTCTCCATTGTTCGCTTCTATTATTTCATGAGGTAATTCCAATGATGAGATTGCCCTATTAAGCTTCATCACTTCAATTACATCATCTTCAATCAATAAAATCCTTAATTTTTCTTTCATACAACAACTTCTAAGTTGTGAAAAGTAGTCAAGAACCTTCTAATGGGAATTTAATTTCGATTAATTGATTGTAAGTGTAGATGAATTAAAAGTAAGTGTCGACGAACTGTAAAGGCAATTATGAGTTATTATTTAGTCTTTCAAGTATCTTCAATGTATTGATTTTCGTAATAACCCTTAACTCGTTGAGTTGTTCAAGAGAATGGTCTGTTTCGTTTTTTCCCTGTTTAATGAACTCCTCTAGTTTATTAATGAACTCGAGGTGTTTCAGGTTAGTATTCAACTTTTTCAGATTATCCTCTTCTGAATTATATAGATTTTGATTTATTTTCGATTTTGACATAATAGCACTTCTTTAAATTTGAATGCTAATGTATTACGCTTCTTATCCTATATTATTTTTTTTCTATAGTTAGGATTTTTGCGTCGTTGAATCATTAAAAAGTATAGATGAGTGGTTTTAATATTCACACTTTAATAATTTCATTCAAAAAACTTATCCAATTCCATTTAAGGGAGAAATATTAGACTTATTCCTTGCTATTCAACTTATATAAAATACTACCTCTTAATTCTCGAAATAATACAAATTTAAATTGTGCTAAAGGAATTCATTGGCTAATTTTAGACCCTCAATTAATCAGAAGCCATCAAATGACAAATATTCTTGATAAAATTTCCTACTTATTAAAATTGATAAAAAATGGTGAATTGAAATTCCTTTGGACTGGTATTTCAAGACGCTTATATTCTGAAAGAGTCTCATTTGGCTTGAAGAAGGATTTGAATAAAGATTGGCCGGATCCTCCGACACTACTAAAATTATCTTTTCGACTTTATCAAGATAGTGATGCGCCGCATTTTGAATTAGACAAGAACAATCACGGTATAATGGACATGGATATTGAGCAGTGCTATGTGGCTACAAAAGATGATATTCCGGTTTATCGTGTATGGTTAATGGATTCGTCACAAAATGATAAAATCAAGAAATTTTGGGGAGACTCTTTTCCTCCATTACAAAAAGGTGAAGCATTAGTAGAGAATTCATATACTGTTCCAAAATTCAGGGGGTTTGGCATCATGCCTTATGCAATGGCCAAGATTGCAGAAAAAGGCAAGGAATTCGGCGTTGAAACGGCTATCATCTATACGGAGATCGATCATATCGTCTCTCTTAGAGCAGGCGATTATGCAGGATATGTACCGTTTAACGTAAGAAAAGAAAAGTGGTTTCTTTTCAATAAGAAGGTCTCATTTGAAGACACAATTCCTCAAGACCTAATGGATCACTACAAGAAAGTTACTGCAAGAAGACCACGTAAAAAGAAAACCAAATAAGCAATTAATCAGACTTGCTTGCTTTTGACTTTCTTGCCAGTGGCACTCATCTTCATGGATTTCTCGAAAACAATGTGTTGTGGAATTTTATAAACGGCAAGGTTTTCACCACATTTTTGAATTATGGCTTCCTTCATTTCGGCCTCGTTCATGCTCCCATTCAATACTATCGTGGCCTTTAGTGCCTCACCCAGAATTTCATCTTCAACCCCTTCAATTGTACAATCGACAATTTCGGGCATAGATAGAATGACCTCTTCTATCTCCTTAGGGCTTACTCTTTTACCTCCAACTTTAATGATTTCTTTCTTGCGTGCCATCAAATAAATAAATCCGTCTTCATCTACTTTAGCTATATCTCCTGTATGCAACCAACCATCAATGATGGTTTTCGCAGTATCCTCAGAATCCTTGTAATAACCTAACATAACATTCTTGCCAGAGGCTAAAAGCTCTCCTTCTGAATCGATGCCAACTTCATTACCATCTGCATCTACCACTTTCAAGCTCACACCTGGAATCGCTTTTCCTATAGAACTAGTCTTTGTCTTGACCATATCGGGAGATAAGTACGATAATCTTGCTGTTGCCTCGGTTTGACCATACATAACATAAAACTCCTTCTCTGGAAAAGCATTAACAAACTCGTCAATGAATACCGCGTGTAATTTCCCACCTGCTTGTGTCACATATCGCAAATCAGGAAACTCGGTTTCCTTAAATGTCTGGGACTTCTTGAGCAATATCTGAAAATGACTAGGAACTCCAGCAAATCCAGTGCATTTGTAATTCTTGATATCATTGATAACCGTTCCTAAGAACATAAAGCTATTGTTCAATGCAATAGAGCCACCAACACGTACATGAGTATGTAATAATGATAAGCCATAGCAGTAAAAAAACGGCAGCACAACAGCCATTATATCTTTCTCTGTCAAATTAAGGTATTCAATGATCGAACTTGTATTGGCAATGATATTATTATGGCTGATCATGACACCTTTGGGTTCACCTGTAGAGCCCGATGTAAAGATTATTTCTGCTACTTTATCTCCATCAAAGTTTGGATCGATCACCTCATTATATGCAGAATCTAGTATTTCAGATGCCGCAGTTTCATCCAACAAAGATATATCTTCATTGAATTTCAATCGTGGCTTCAAACCTTTTGTTATGAATGTAACTGGACTTTCTGTGATTTCAACTATATAGTCTAGATTACTTTGCTCTGTTGCATAATTCAAGGGAACACATACATTGCCAGACTTAAGTATTCCTAGATAAGCTGTTATAAAAAAAACAGAATTCGGGCTTATTAGTATGATGTTTTGTCCTTCTCCATAAGTCGCTTTTAAATACGACGCCATCTTCAAGCTGTCTTCATGAAGTTGCTTGAAAGAAATGGAGTCTTTTGAATTCAATACAAAATCCTTGTCAAGGTCTTTGGATGTTTCAAAAAAGTAGTCAAAAACATTCATATACCGTGATTTATTAAAAAATCGGTTTCATCCTTAGATATTCCGTGGTTTTCTGCTTACGTTCCATGTTCTTGTAGATATTCTCAACCTCTTCAGCTGTCCTACCCATAACTTTACTAACTTCCTCTGCAGAATAGCCATTCTCCCATCCGTACCAATACAAATCCATCTCTTTATGAGGCATTTGATAAAAGAAATCTTCTTGAGTTTGCTCTGCCGTATACGTATCTGTTGTAGGCGTTCTATCAAGAATACCTTGAGGTACACCTAAGTGTGCTGCAATTTGATATACCTGTGTCTTGTAGAGATGACCAATCGGCATTACATCTGCACCACCATCTCCGTACTTTACAAAGAATCCTTGTTGTACTTCGTGCTTATTAGGTGTTCCAATAACCGCAGCGTGTAATCTTTCTGCATGATAATACAGCATAGACATTCTGCTTCGTTGTTTGAAGTTAGAGGCAGCTACGATCTGCAAATATTCTTTAACAGGTAATAATTTGCTTACCTCTTCTCCATTTGGCCTTATGACCGTGATGGAAAAAGCTGGTGGTAAGGAACTAGCTGGATCTTGCTTGATTTCGATCTTGGATTTGTCGACCGAAGGGTCGAAATCCGTGATTACTCGAGAAATGGCCTCATCACGTCTTCTATAACAACCAAAACCTTCTAAAGCTCCGGTAATGTTCTCTACTAATGTTTGTGTAACTCCAAATGCAGCTGCTAGTTCTTCCGCTAAGTTCCTGCTATCGTCGCTTGAGTCCTGCTCTGGTAGCATGATAGCAGTTACATTCTTTGGTCCAAATGCCTTGGCAGACAAAGCGAGACAAGCTGAGGAGTCTATTCCTCCACTGATGCCTATAACCGCGCCCCTTCTCTGCAGTTTTTTGGCTACATCGGTTCTCATTTTTGCAATAATCTCATTACACACTGATTCGATATCATCAATATGCAAGATGTCTTTTGTAAATGGTTTTTTTAAAGTAGTATTCATTGTTGCTGGTTTTGTATTCGTTATTATTTAATCAAGTACTTCTTTGTCAAGTTGCACAAGATCTTCTTTTTTTAGTTCTGGCATAGACCTATTAATGAACAGGTCGTGTAATGTTTGAGTTGACAGTATTGCCGTTACCGCCATATTATCTATTTCTGAGACCTGCTTTTTAGTTCTCATTTTATTGAGTAATTGGCTGACATGTTCTGGATTGAATATACCGAATTCCTTGATTTTCTCCTCAGAAAGCATATTCTTTAAATATTCTGGAAGGTCATCTGAAATGAATGTGCTTCGGATAGGTGCCCTATATGCTTGTTTTGGTCTGTTTAGAATTTGTTCTGGCAATCTGCCTTTCATCATTTTCTTAAGCAGGTACTTTTCGTTAAGACCATTCAGTTTTAAGTCCGGAGCCAAGGACATACAAAATTCTATAACGCGATGGTCAAGGAATGGATAGCGTCCTTCAATGGAATTGGCCATGCCCATGCGATCTCCCTGAGATGACAATAAATATCCAGACATGAAAATATTGAGTTCAATCCATTGTGCTTTCGTTAAATAATCATGACCATTAAGTTTTGGTTCCAGTTTCTTTTCAAAATCACCAATTGGATCATGTCCATTTATCTGCTTCCTGTTTTCAGCGGATAAATAATTCTTTATCCTTGATGTGTTGTTCCATCTCAACAAATGAGAATAGACCGGGGAATTGGTCTCATTCAATCTATAGCCAAAGAACATTTTAAGCATGTTGCCAGTAGCTTTACTCATTTGAGGTAAATAAGGATACAATTTCTTTAATAATAGTGGACGATATTTGGATTTTGGATCCTTTGCCCAAAATCTTCTAATCTTTGTTTCCTTGAATATGTTATATCCGCCTAACAACTCATCGGCACCTTCTCCTGTGATGACGACCTTGATATTAGCATCTTTGACGCTTTTTGCTAAGAGGCTCATAGGTGTTGGCGCTGTGCGTAACAAAGGTGCTTCAGAGTGCCATATGACATCCTTGAAATTCTCTGAAATGTCTTGGGGCCCGCACATGACGCTTGAGTGGTCGGTCTGAAAATATTCTGCAGCAATATTCTGGAATGAGGATTCGTCATAATCTTTCTCAGTAAATCCTATAGAAAAAGTCCTTAGATTCTCTGGCATTAGACCTTTTATAAAAGATGTTGTAATACTAGAATCAATACCACCACTTAAGTAAGCTGCCACTTGCACATCTGCTCGCAATCTTAATTTTACCGAATCTTCAAAAATTCTTTCAAACTCCTCAGCAGCAGCGTTGATATCGGAATACTTATATTCTCCAGGTTTTGAAATTGGCAATTCCCAATATGTCTTTACCTCGTGCCCTTCAGAATTAATTGTCATGTATGAACCCGGAGGAACTTCAAAAATCCCTTCAAATGCAGTATTTGGCGAAAGTGCTGTCCAAAAGGTATAATACTCAGAAAGTGCCTTAGCAGAAATAGTTGGTTCTACACCTGGAAATTCGGTTATGGCCTTGATTTCCGATCCGAAAACAAAAGATTTTCCTACCTCAGTGTAATAAAGAGGTCTTATGCCTACCCGATCCCTGGCCAAGAACAATTCTTGCTTGTTCTTGTCCCAAATAGCAATAGCAAATTGACCGTTCAATTTCTCGAGGAAATCTACACCATATTCTTCATATAGATGGACGATGACCTCTGTGTCACTAGTCGTATTGAACGTGTGACCCTTTTCAATGAGTTCTTCCCTGAGCTCGATATAATTAAATATCTCACCATTAAAAACCACCCATTGCGTTTCATCTGAATTGGATAAGGGCATTGTGCCCGTGCTTAGGTCGATTATACTTAATCGCACACTACCTAGCCCAACTTTTTCAGACAGATATACCCCACTTTGATCAGGTCCGCGATGACGGATCCTAGTGAGCATTTTTCTTAGGGTATGCTTCTTGGTGCCAAGGTCTTCATTGAATTGAAAAAATCCAGCAATTCCACACATAGCTATTGGAGAATTACGAGATTACAACTTATTCTCTATGAAGGCAACGATATTGTTGATTGATTCGAAGTTTTCAACGACCAGTTCGTCATCATTTGTTGTAATACCAAACTCTTCTTTCAAGAATTCAATAAGGAAAAGAAGCCCCATTGAATCCAAGACTCCTTTTTCAAAGATCAAGGTTTCGTCAGTGATGTTCTCGACGTCGTCAAATGTAGATTCCAAGATATACTCTCGTATCTTGTTTTTTGTTTCGATTACTTGTAACATAGTATATTTGAGTTTAAATAAAGTTGATTATATAGCTTTTTCTAATAATTATCTAATTAACAACTTGTTAACGAGCCCCTAAAGTAATTCTAATTTTGGATTTTGAACAATGCAAAAATAACATTTCGGTGTAAAGCAACAAAAATTCGATTTAGAGATTAATTATGCAAAAAACTTCGGTGAATTTACAAAATTATTGAGTTAATTTTCAAGTGACAACTTCCTAAATTCAGTTATTTAACAATTGTAATTCTGCCTTCAACTTTTTCGGAAGATTAGTCACAACAAGATCATAAGAATGATCGATTAACTCCATAATCAAATCATTAGGCAGACGTTCAATTACCAATGTGTTCCAATGCTTCTTGTTCATATGATAACCACCATATATCAAGCCATCAAATGCTTCACGCAACTCAATGGCTCTTTCTGGATCACATTTCAGATTTATCTCATTTGGTATATGTTCCAATCCGGAAAGGGCAAACATCTTTCCCATGACCTTGAACACAAGTGTATTTTCATCGAATGGGAATTCCTCGGTCACTCCCTTTTTGTGCAAGCAATATTCCCTGAATTGTTCAATGTTCATTCTTCAATAGACTTCGGTAAATTACCTTCGATATTCAATGTTGAATAGTCCAACTTCCACCCAATCGTCTGAACGATTCCTTCAATCAATAAAATCGTTTCTAAGGCTTCTTTTCCGGCAATTGCATACAAACCACTTTGAGGAACCTTGTCTTTAATATGTTCCTTGGCCTTAGAATGAAGGTCTGTAAGGTCAGCTGCTTCAAATTTATTGAAATAACCATCCCGTTTATCGTAATAATTTAGATTGGTTTCTATGCTTAGGATTTCAGCTTGAGGAAAATGATTGAGCAAGATCGTTTTGGTCTTTGGGTCGGCATCCATTTTTATCTTGGAGAAATCGAAACCTACATGGGCTTTTGCGTTTATGACCACTAATGCCTTTTTCTTGCTTGTTATGAGCTTCAAGAAATTCTCCTTGACATCCTCATAATGATAAATTTCAGCAAAATCACCTTCAACAGTGATAAACTTGCAAACGCTTCGGATTTTTTCAAGTAATATTACCGATTGCGAGTTTGCCAATCTTTTCTGTTGTGCGCTTTTCAAATAAGTAACAACTCCTATAGTAGCTATAATTCCAATGATGATTCCTAAGAATGCCTCCATTTAATTTACAATTAGTTTTGTGCTTGTTCTATTTTATATAAGATTGGCTTACTAGGAGAAGCATTGTTCTC
>JABDMQ010000086.1 GCA_013001365.1 Flavobacteriaceae bacterium | reverse complement strand
GGTAAAAACCAATATAGTTCTTCAAGACGATCTAACCCGAATCTAAATGTCTGAAACAAAGGACGAAATCGAGGATGAATTAAGAAAAGAAAGAAGAAAACTTGGAAAGTTACAGGACACCCTTTATGCACATGGTAAATATGCGGTTCTGGTTTGTATACAAGGCATGGATACGGCAGGGAAAGATAGCCTCATTCGTGAAGTTTTCAAGGATTTCAACGCTCGCGGTGTCGTAGTTCATAGTTTTAAGGTCCCAACAGACCTGGAAAGGAAGCATGATTATTTATGGAGGCATTACATTGCTTTGCCAGCAAGAGGGAAATTTGGCGTTTTCAACAGAACACATTATGAAAATGTGCTCGTTACACGAGTGCATCCTGAATATATTTTGGGAGAATTACTGCCAAATGTAAATTCTATTGATGATGTAAACGAGGAATTCTGGGACAAACGATTCGATCAGATCAATGCTTTTGAAAAGACAATTGCCGAGAATGGCACCATCATCTTTAAGTTTTTCTTGCATTTATCCAAAGATGAACAGAAGTACAGATTGATACGTCGACTGGATAAAAAGGAAAAAAATTGGAAATTCTCTCCTGGAGACTTGAAAGAACGAAAGCTTTGGGACAAATATCAAGAATGCTATGAGGAGGCCATTAATAGATCCTCAAAGTCACATGCTCCATGGTACATTATACCTGCAGACGACAAACCAACTGCAAGACTTATCGTAGCCAAGACCATGTTAAATGAATTATCTAAGTATGAAGATATACGAGAACCAGAGCTAGATGATGAGGTCAAGGCCAATATTCAGCTATACAAGGAGCAGTTGCAGAATGAATAATTAAACCTTTTTAATTTCATTATGTCATAGTATCGTATAAACCCTAAATAATGACATCATGAAAAATCTAAAACCTCACTTGACCTTACTATTGGTATTTTTGGCCTTTAATATCAGTACAGCACAAATTACGACCAAGATCTACCCAAAGCGAGGGGTTGTGGTTACCAAAATTCATAAACCTAAGATAATTGTTCATAAGAACAAGAATTTATATTGGGCTGATGGTATTTGGTATAAAAGAAACCAAGGAAAATACATAGTAGTCAATGCACCTGCTGGCATTGCAATAAAGAGACTGCCAAGAGGCCATAAGGTAGTCAGGATCAATGGTAGGAAATATTATAAATATCGTGGCATTGTATATAAGAAACAACGGAGAAACTATGTTGTGGTAACAGTTTAGTTTCAAAAAGCAATGATGACAAGAGCCCTGATTTTTTCAGGGCTTTTTTTATGATTTAATTTAGCATTCAATAGTCATGGAAATGGTATATTTAAGAACATTAAATCCAAATAAATGATTAAGTATTTAACTTCGAGTTTTTTATTCTTGGCTTTTTCAATTGGACTTGCACAGTCTGACCAAGAACAAATAGATAAAATATATAAGACAGCATTAACAAATGGGAAAAGCTATGAATGGCTGGATTATCTTTCGAATCAAATCGGTGGAAGGCTCTCAGGGTCCTTGAATGCTGAAAAAGCGGTAAAATGGGGTAAAGAGGAATTGGAAAAACTTGGACTGGATAAGGTTTGGTTGCAGCCTGTCATGGTGCCGAAATGGGTGAGAGGGATTAAAGAATATGCCTATATAGAAACCACTCCCGGAAATACCACCGTTGTGAATGTTTGTGCATTGGGCGGTTCGATGGCAACCCCATTTGGAGGTTTAAAAGCTAATGTTGTAGAGGTAAATAGCCTTGAAGATCTCGAGAAAATAGGTGAGCAGAATATCAAAGGAAAGATCGTCTTTTATAATCGTCCTATGGATGAAGAATTGATCAATACATTTCAAGCCTATGGAGGTTGTGTTGATCAACGTTATTCCGGCGCCATGGAAGCTGCGAAATACGGAGCCTTAGGAGTGATCGTTCGTTCAATGAATTTACGACTGGATGATTATCCTCATACAGGTAGCATGACCTATGGTGACCTTCCTTTGAGCCAACGAATTCCTGCTGCAGCTATAAGCACGAATCATGCAGAATTACTAAGTAGCATGCTAAAGCTTGACAAGCGTATAAAATTCTATTTCAGTCAAAGTTGCATGCAACTTAAGGATGTGCAATCCTATAATGTTATTGGAGAGATTACAGGTAGTGAATTCCCAGATGAATATATAATTGTTGGTGGACATTTGGATTCATGGGACCTTGGTGATGGGTCACATGATGATGGTGCTGGAATTGTTCAGTCCATGGATGTATTGAGACTTTTGAAGGAAACAGGAATCAAACCTAAAAGGAGCATTCGAGTTGTCCTGTTCATGAATGAGGAAAATGGCATGCGCGGTGCAATGAAATATAAAGAGGAAGTTGATAAGAAAGGGGAGAATCATGTTTTCGCACTTGAAAGTGATGCTGGCGGGTTTACGCCTCGTGGTTTTTCTTTTGACTGCAGTGATGCAAATTTCAATCAAGTCCTAGAATGGAAACCACTATTCAAGCCATATCTAATTCATTATTTCGAAAAAGGTGGTAGTGGTGCAGATGTTGGTCCATTGAAGAATGACAATAATGTTCTTGCAGGCCTTCGACCTGATTCACAACGGTATTTTGATTATCACCATGCTGCAAATGACACCTTCGATGCGGTCAATAAAAGGGAGTTGGAGTTAGGAGCGGCAACAATGACGTCATTGGTTTATCTTTATGATAAATATGGTGTTAATCCCATTAAAAAAGAACCGCAAATAAAAAACTAAGACCATGAAATATACAATTTTGTCCATAGCACTGATAATAGGTTTTTCTTTAATGGCGCAAGAAGAACTACCATATTATGAGATTCCAAAGGCACCTGAGCAATATAATGCTGGAACAGTTGCTGCTAGGATGATTGATGGATTAGGCTTTCGGTACTATTGGGCAACAGAGGGCCTTAGGGATGAAGATCTGTCCTTTAGGCCAAATGAAGATGCACGTACAACATCAGAGACTGTCGATCATCTTTATGGACTAAGTAAGGTAATAAAGAATGCAGCATTGAAAAAACCCAATATCAGAGGTGAAGAAGAACCTGAATTCAGTTTTAGTGAAAAGCGTGCAAAAACACTTGAGAACATTAAGATCGCTGCAGATATCCTTAGAGTAACTACGGATCTAACAGAATTCACTTTGGTCTTTAAGAATGAGAACGGAAGCTCTGAATATCCTTTCTGGAACAATATCAATGGTCCCATTGCAGATGCAATATGGCATTGTGGCCAAGTTGTGTTATTAAGACGCTCTTCAGGGAATCCATTCAACTCCAATGTCAGTGTTTTCACAGGCAAGTTAAGGAATCAATGAGCAAGGGATATCTACATCAAGTACATCCGGTATTACCTGTAAAGGATGTTGTAGAGGCCTTGAAATTCTATGTGAATAAATTAGGCTTCAAGATTGCTTTTGCTGATGATAGCAAAGAACCTTATTATGCTGGTGTTATTAGGGATGATATAGAAATCCACTTGCAATGGCATCATGCCAAGGATTGGGATAAATCGGTAGATAGACCTATGCTTCGAATTGTCACCCAGAATATTGAAGCGTTATATGAAGAATACAAAAAGCAAGAAGTTTTTCATAAGAATACTGCCTTGAGAAAAACGGAATGGGGAACAAGGGAGTTTGCTTTTTATGACCCATATATGAATGGTCTGACGTTTTATCGGGATGTCTAATTTACATATTCACGAATATCCATCCTGCTAGATCTTGTTCTTGTAGGTTTATTTCAGTCTCATTAAGCAGGATACCATGTTCTAAATAGGCTTTTAAATTAGTTAGCCAAAATGTCCATCCGTTACTGCATCCAAGATGAATTTTAAGTTTACTTGCATCATCTTCAGGAATTTCGAATTGTTTTAAGGTAACTATCACCACACCATTCATATCTTCCAAATGAACGGAGACCATGGACTCGTCAAAACTGAATTCAATATTATCCTTACCATTCGCTTGGGTAATTTTTCCTTTGGCTTCTCCATCCCAATTATGCCATTTCCATGTATAAGTGTCATCATTAGCAATGAATTCTGACCCTTTTCTTCTTTCTCCATCGTGTGTCTTGAAGACCGCTTCTCGCAAAAACCAACTGGTGATTCCTTCTTCAGTAGCCCAAAGGTGATATAATTTATCTATAGTAGAATGAATGTATATTTTCTTCTCAAACGAGTTCCATTGTAATTTATCCATGATTTCATTTTTTGGTTAACTCATAATTATAAATTTGCCTACCAATTTCGGCCAAAAAAGGGATTCCTATTTCCTCATATTCATAAACATCATCATTGAAGATGCCATCAGCATTTACATGAATTGTTGCCGTGACCATGAAATCAATATTATTCTTTACGTCTTTTATATATGCGCAGTCAGTTAAATAACCATAAGCATAACCTACTTTATTATAGATCTTTATATGTTCTGGCATTGGTTCTTTTGAATCTCCATACATGAAGAATTTTACATAACTATCGTAATACTCATCCGAAACATACCCATTGTCTTTTGGCAGTGAGCTCATGCTTGTCAATAGAAAATCCCTATCCTCAGAAGATAAATTGAATTGTTGGTCTTTGGGAAATACTTCTGGGAAGACCATTCGCTTCATTAAATCATGGAGTGTTGAAATAGGTAAATAGTTCTTCAAGGAAAAATCGAATGGCTCGCCAATTAACTCATCATTGGCATAATACCCAATTCCTTTGACAATATTATTTAGTTGTAGCTCTTCAATAGCATTATTATCTATGCCCTCCGTATGATTTAAAGTTGAATCGTTTTCGTAAAACACCAAAGACTTCGTTCGCAATTCATAGGCATTGTTGGTTGACAAACGATGAGAGATTCTTGAGGGAGCAATCCCTTTATCATTTAATGAATTATTTATGTAATCTTTTCCAAGATATTCAAAAAGACGGTTATAGGCGTCGTTATCGCTAATAGCAAAAATCTTTTTTATTTCCGCTCCCAGAGTTGTAATTGCAGTATCACCTTCAACAAAAAATGGCGTATTCAAAGTATAGGAACCATCTTGCCGCATCTTCTCCAAGGCTAGTATTGCAACGGGAAATTTAACGCTGCTTGCTGGGTAGAAGTACGTACTGTCATCTATGTTAAAGTCATGGTCTTTAAAAGATACGCTGCCATTTTCCCTTGATATTTCTGTATAACGAATCTGAACCTCATGGTTATGAATGCTGTCCATGACAATTTTTATTAATGGAGAGTCAGATTTCAGTACATGTTCCAAAGGGTCGACAATGGCCTGTTCTTTCTGGCAACTTATAAGTAAAATTGTAAGGCAAACTAGAAAATATCGCATTGATAGGTTTTCAATAAAGATAAAAAAAGCACCTGACTCAGAGTGAGATGCTTTTCTTTATACTTTATTTACCCATTTTTGCTGGTTTCTTGAAAATATCAACTTCAACTTGATTCTTGAGAATATCGTCAAAGGTTTCACGTTTATGGATCAGGTGTGATTTTCCTTCATGAATCAAGACTTCAGCTGGTCTATATCTAGAGTTATAGTTACTGGACATTGTGAAACAATATGCGCCAGAGTTCTTGAATGCAAGAATATCTCCTTCACTAATTTCGTTTATACGTCTATTATTGGCAAAGGTGTCTGTTTCGCAAATGTATCCTACCACTGAGTAAAAACGTTCTCTACCTTTAGGATTGGAAATGTTGATTATTTCATGTCGAGATCCATATAGCATAGGTCTGATCAAATGATTGAATCCTGAATCCACTTGAGCAAACACAGTCGAGGTAGTCTGTTTTACAACATTTACCTTCGCTAAAAAATTTCCAGCTTCGCTTACTAAAAACTTACCTGGTTCAAATGCCAATGTGAGATCCTTGCCATATTCTTCACAGAAATCATTGAATCGTTCAGTAAGCTTTTCGCCAAGTTCCTCGATATTGGTCTCGATATCTCCTTCTTTATAAGGCACCTTGAATCCAGAACCAAAATCGATGAATTCAAGATCCTTGAAACTCTTGGCAGTTTCAAATAGGATTTCACTTGCATAAAGGAACACATCAATATCCAAGATATCACTGCCCGTATGCATGTGTATACCATTTACCTTCATTCCTGTGTTTTCCACAATACGAAGTATATGTGGTATCTGATGAATTGAAATACCGAATTTACTATCGATATGTCCAACCGAGATATTTGTATTACCTCCCGCCATAACATGCGGATTGATTCGAACACAGACTGGGATATTTGGATGTTTTGTACCGAATTGCTCTAAGATCGATAAATTGTCAATGTTGATCTGTGCGCCCAAAGCAGCCACCTCTTCAATTTCTTCCAACGAAACACCATTGGGAGTAAATATTATTTGCTCTGCTTGAAACCCAGCAGCCAAACCAAGTTTAACCTCTTGTACGGAAACGGTATCCAGACCAGCACCAAGGCTCTTCATGAGTTTCAAGATAGAAAGGTTGGACAAAGCTTTTACGGCATAATTAACCTTTAAGCGTTTCACCTTATCAAATGCCGAAGTCAACCGTTTATACTGTGAAATGATCTTTTGCGAGTCATACACATATACTGGGCTACCATATTCCTTGGCGACATTCAATAGGGATTTTGTTTCCATTTGTTGAATAATAATTATTAGGAGACAAAGCTATTACCTTTTTTTTAGAAGCGTAATAATAATTCCTTAAAAATGAGGTGTATAAATTGGTAATATGGTATCAGTATTAATCAAAAACAAATTATTGGTTAATTCGGATAACAATAATTACTTTTGTGCCACATTCAACAATAAAGGACAATGAATCTACACGAATATCAAGGTAAGGAAATATTAAGTGGTTTTGGAGTAAGAATCCAGAGAGGAATAGTTGCACAGAACCCTAAAGAAGCAGTCGCAGCAGCCAAACAGCTCACTGCAGAAACCGGTACCGGTTGGCATGTGATCAAGGCTCAGGTGCATGCAGGTGGTCGTGGAAAGGGTGGTGGTGTAAAACTTGCCAAGAACTTGAAGGAAGTTGAAGAATTGGCTGGGCAGATCATTGGTATGAACCTAATTACTCCCCAAACCTCGGCAGAAGGGAAAAAAGTTCATCAAGTCTTAATTGCTGAAGATGTCTATTATCCAGGTGATAGCGAACCTGAGGAGTACTATATGTCCGTTCTATTGAACAGGGCTTTAGGAAAGAACATGATCATGTATTCTACCGAAGGTGGAATGGATATAGAGAAAGTTGCAGAAGAAACTCCACATTTGATTTTTCATGAGGAAATAGACCCATTAATTGGTTTATTACCATTCCAAGCGCGACGTATTGCTTTTAATCTTGGTCTCTCCGGAATGGCGTTCAAGGAAATGACAAAATTCGTTACCGCCTTATATACGGCTTACGTTAAGTCGGATTCATCATTATTCGAGATAAACCCCGTGTTAAAGACAAGTGATGATAAGATAATGGCAGTAGATGCCAAGGTTACGATTGATGATAATTCACTTTACAGACATAAGGATTACGTTGATCTGCGTGATCTACGTGAAGAGAATCCAATAGAAGTAGAGGCTGGTGCATTAGGACTTAATTATGTAGACCTAGATGGAAATGTAGGATGTATGGTTAATGGTGCAGGTCTCGCGATGGCAACAATGGACCTGATCAAACAAGCAGGAGGTGAGCCTGCTAATTTCCTTGATGTTGGCGGAACGGCTGATGCTGCAAGAGTTGAAGCTGCTTTCAGCATCATTTTAAAAGATTCAGCAGTAAAAGCTATACTCATCAATATTTTTGGAGGTATAGTTCGTTGCGATCGAGTAGCTCAAGGAGTAATCGATGCATATAGGAACATGGGAACCATTAATGTCCCGATAATTGTAAGGCTTCAAGGAACGAATGCTGATATAGCCAAGGAGCTGATAGATAAATCTGGATTAGATGTAATGAGTGCTACAGAATTCCAAGAAGCGGCAGATAAGGTACAAGCTGTCTTATCCTAGCTTTAAAATAGAATAGCTTAATAACAATATTTTACAATTAATTTAAGAGTAGTGTAACACACTGCTCTTTTTTATTGAGTAATTTTGAAATGTATTGATAATCAATATGTTAAATTGTGTTAAACTATCGTTCATATTAAACTATCACTGTAACATTCTCCGTTATTCAAACGTCTATTAAACATCAATCTATCATTAAAACGAACAGTTATGAAAACTGGTTATAAGAAATTAGTTGTGACTGTAAGAATTACGCAGGAGAAATAATATTAGATTTCTTTTGAATTAGCCAGAACTCCTGGAATATCTTTCAGGAGTTCTTTTTTTAATCAATTGGGATGTATTTCATCGATTTTTTCATTGGTATAAAAATTATCTGCCAGATTAGGATTTTTGTTGATTCACGAGTCGAACAAAAGCAACATTGGTGG
>JABDMQ010000072.1 GCA_013001365.1 Flavobacteriaceae bacterium | reverse complement strand
TCTCCATCACAATCGGAAAGGGAAGTAACCGCTAATGTAATATCTGCAATGTTGAAATCGCAATCGCTGTACGGATCTGTTCCGTTGTTATGTTCATCGATGTTGGAAACTCCATCGCCATCACAATCGGCTGCGGACCATATTGGGTTAATCTCGCTGTATAAATTGTATCCTGGTGCCTGGGTAGGGTCACATGGATCATTTTCGTTCGTAGATCCTGCGATTTCGTCTTGATCGCTGATACCATCTCCATCAGATTCTGGATCGACATTAATGGTTGCAGTTGCCGTTGTACAAACCGTATTATCGGCAGTAAGACAAATTTGATAAACTACATTGTATATTCCAGCAGTACTTCCAGGAGGAATGTTAATGGTACCATCTGTATTAATTGTTACTCCTGTTAGCCCTCCATCGTTGGAAATGCTAATATTATCATCGATCAAGAAATCTGTAGCTGGTGTTGTTCCGTTTGCATCGTCGTTCTCGAATACGCTAAGCGTTGTTCCACCAAGAGTGGTATCGATCGCTGATACTGTAAATGAATCATCGCTTGCAGCAATAGTTGGAGGAATACATGCTGTAGATACAGTGTTGTCCTTAACAGCTGTATTAAGCGTGTTTCCTGTGTTATATGGTGCACCTATAACGCGACCGGTTACCGGATCCACAGATGGGACACCAACTCCAAATAATCCATCGTCGTCTGTATCGTAATCTGTTCCTGGGTCTGAAATATTATAACCTTCGTCAACATCAAAACAACCGTCTCCATCGCTATCTAAATCTAATGAATCGATCAAACCGTCGCCATCAGTATCACAAGTAGAGAGGTCTGGAGAATATACATATTGGGTAGTAGATTGTAGTTGAACTTCTTGCCAATTACCATGAGAACCATCGTAGGCCAAGAATTGAAGGTGGTCTGCCGCTATTGGTAGAACAATAGTTTCGGTGAAACCAGATTCTGGTGCATCCAGTACCAAAGTAGATTGTCCACCTACTATAGCGTTTTGATATCCAACTCCTGCATCGCAACAATTAGATTGTGCATCTCCATTAGGATCGGTAGATCCCATGCTCAC
Organism: Flavobacteriaceae bacterium; assembly: GCA_013001365.1. Lineage (GTDB taxonomy): Bacteria > Bacteroidota > Bacteroidia > Flavobacteriales > Flavobacteriaceae > JABABD01. The sequence continues at coordinate 12,328 of JABDMQ010000072.1, read as the reverse complement.
GTAGACTTGCATTGGTGTACCTCCACCATTACCTGTTGGATTAAGGGCAGGATCATATCCTTCGCCAATTAGCAAGATCACTGTACCGGCAGGTAAGACCTGACCAAATGAAAATTCTGTTATATCGTCCTGGTGAAAAACAACTTCTGATGTATTACTACATTCGAATATGTTTGCTGGATAATGATCGTCTCCCGGATTAGGACCTTCATATTCCACATAGTGCTGTGCTGGCTCACCTAATATATTCTGATTATAGACGTAACCCCAAGTCGCGCAAAGAGGTTGGAAGTTAAGCTCTACAGAACACTCGTCGACATCCAACAAGCCATCATTATCGTCGTCTTCATCTGCAAGGTCTGCCACGTTATCGCCATCTGAATCTATCTCACATGTTGTAGTTGAATTTACATAGTCGCTCTGTATGGCATCTAGTTTGTATTTTTTTCCATCATTATTACCGTTGTGCGTAATTCTTATATACTCGAAATCCACTGTCGTGGTGAATTGGTATATAAGGCCCAATGTTCCATCATCTACGATATCGGCATCAGTAATTGTGGCTTCGACAGTATAATTGACATCATCTGTAGATGTAGCTATCTCAACCTCAAGCGGGTCCTCATATTTATCAAAGTAAATAGTAACGAAAGAACCTGCAAAAGAGTCACCATCCATACGAAATCTCTGAACGTCACCAATTGTTTTTATATCTCCTGTAGCACCACCGTCCGGAGCTCCAAGGACTTCATCAGCACAATCTGTTTCTTGACTACCATCGATAATACATTCAAGGGCTTCGGCAGCATAATACGTACCCGTATCGGTAACAGTGTACTCTGCTTGTCCAGGAGGACATTGCGCTTGCAACATAGTAGTACTAAATGCAAGAAACAAGACAGGTAAAACTATCTTGAAAATTGGGTTAATTGAAAACAATGATTTGTTGATGGTTTTCATATCCGTAGTCGTTAAATTGTAATCTAGTTTCATAAGCTTTACATTTTACGCACGCTGAAAAGCATTGCATAAGTGGGTTTGATTTCTTGAGGGCGTATAATTAGTGGCTCTTGTATGGAGCGTCTTAATAGTATTGTCTGAATAAATAGGTAGAGACACCGATTTACATATATGGTATTGATCGTTCCTAAATACATTCTCATCTCTAAGTCCTGCTAAAAAATAAATTGACCTAACCATACCTATAAAAGCATAGGCAATACAGTCCTTTAACTGTACTATCAGGTAGTTGATAAGAATAATGAAATACAACGAATAGGTCGTAGTGTTCACTGGGACATGGGTTAGTTTATATTTCAGTAGCATTTGGGTCAATGTCTTTAAAATGAAAAGCATTATGCCTTCCAAAAAAAACCATTATTACTATAATATTGTCACTGAATGATTTCCCCTTTTAAATCAGCCAATTTTTATTCGATAAACTGCAGCATTTTATCGTTTAAATGCAAATATATAATCATTTTTTAAATTACCAAATATTTTCTTACAAAATAATTCTAGTATTTACTACGTAGATCATAGCTATAGAAAAGTCTTGAAATACTCTTTACATTTTTTAGTTGATGCTCCTATTAGTAGTATCTTTGCCCAACTTTGAAATCTTAGATGAAGTTTATAGAAGAAATACAACGCAGGCGCACGTTTGGCATCATATCTCATCCAGATGCCGGAAAAACCACGCTTACGGAAAAATTATTGCTGTTTGGAGGCGCCATACAAGAAGCAGGTGCCGTTAAGAGTAATAAGATAAAGAAAGGCGCTACCAGTGACTTCATGGAAATTGAACGCCAAAGAGGAATCTCTGTGGCTACATCTGTCCTTGCTTTTGAATATAAAGGCATCAAGATCAATATACTTGATACACCTGGGCACAAGGATTTTGCTGAAGACACTTTTAGGACCCTAACTGCTGTCGATAGTGTCATTGTAGTCATTGACGTGGCAAAAGGCGTTGAGGAGCAAACCGAAAAACTGGTTGAGGTCTGTAGAATGCGAAACATACCTATGATCGTCTTCATAAATAAATTGGATCGAGAAGGGAAAGATGCTTTTGAACTTCTTGATGAAATTGAGCAAAAACTTGGGTTAAGGGTTACCCCTTTAAGCTTCCCTATTGGCATGGGTTATGATTTCAAGGGCATTTACAATATCTGGGAAAAGAACGTTAACCTATTCAGCGGAGATAGTAGAAAAGATATAGAAGACACTGTCGAGATCAGCGATCTTGACTCCAAGGAACTCAATACCATATTAGGTGATGATTCTGCCGATACTTTACGAGAGGAAATTGAATTGGTTTCTGGGGTTTATCCTGAATTTGACAAGACTGAATACCTTAATGGTGACCTGCAACCCGTTTTCTATGGTTCCGCACTTAACAATTTTGGCGTACGTGAATTATTGGATTGTTTTATTGAGATTGCACCAACACCTAGACCAAAACAAAGCGAGGAACGATTGGTGAAACCCGACGAAGAAAAATTCTCTGGCTTTGTTTTCAAGATTCATGCGAATATGGATCCTAACCATCGCGACCGATTGGCTTTTGTAAAGATCGTTTCTGGACCATTCAAAAGAAACACCCCTTACCTGCACGTAAGGCATAATAAAAAACTTAAGTTTTCGAGTCCGAATGCCTTCTTTGCTGAACGCAAGGAAATCGTGGATATCTCCTACCCTGGTGATATCGTTGGTTTGCATGATACCGGTAACTTCAAGATCGGAGACACCCTTACTGAAGGAGAACTCATAAATTATAAAGGTATCCCTAGTTTTTCTCCGGAGCATTTCAGGTATATCAATAATGCCGATCCCATGAAGGCCAAGCAATTATCCAAAGGTATCGATCAGCTTATGGACGAAGGTGTCGCCCAACTTTTCACGCTTGAACTTAACGGTCGCAAGGTTATTGGAACCGTTGGTGCCTTGCAGTATGAAGTGATACAATATAGATTGGAGCATGAGTATGGTGCCAAATGCACTTACGAAAACCTAAACGTACATAAAGCGTGTTGGGTAGAACCTGAAGATGAGAACAATGAAGAGTTCAAGGAATTCAAACGTGTTAAGCAACGGTATTTGGCCAAAGATAAACAAGGCCAATTGGTATTTTTGTCAGACTCTTCTTTCTCATTACAAATGACTGAGCAGAAATATCCTACTGTAAAATTCCGATTTACCTCTGAGATCGTGTAATTCGTCGAAAAAATTAAGTGTGTAAAGAATATTTTTCTACATTCCTCTCGGAATCATAACCCCAAATATGATCTGCTTATGGAAACCTTAACTGACAATGTGTTCAGGAATAGAGATATTACTGTAACATATAAACCCAAGCTCTGCGTACACGCAGAAAAATGTGCCAAAGGATTATCGGATGTATTCAGGACGGATGTTGTTCCGTGGATAAACCTAGATGCGGCAGAAACTCAAAGAATTATCGCTCAAATTAGAAAGTGCCCTTCGGGTGCCTTGCAATTTTGCGAAAACGAAGAGGAAGAATAGCCCAATCAAACTGCTTAGTAGCTCAGAACCTTTGATAGTAAAATCGAAGGTTTTGAATTACGCCTGACCTGTCGGCCCGAAATTCAATGGTATGGGAGGCTGTTCATAGTCTTTAATCTCTCCATGTGCTTTTTCGAATCGACTCACATTATCGCCTAATGCTTTTAATAAACGTTTTGCATGCTGAGGCGTCAAGATGATTCTTGATTTTACCTTACTCTTTGGGGTTCCTGGCATAATGCTCACAAAATCAACCACAAACTCAGATACAGAATGGTTGATGATCGCTAGATTGGAATATATGCCTTCTGCAATTTTCTCATCCAACTCGATATTGATCTGTCCTTGTTTAGGCTTTTCCTTATTACTATTACCTGCCATTATCTTGATTTTATAACAAAGAATCCTGCCAAAGCAGGATTCTTATTAGTTAATGTATCTACTTGAAAACAACATTAGTTGTAGTTCAGTTCTTGTTTCGCTTGCATCATCTCATCGAATTCTTCTTTAGAACCGACAATAATGCTATCGTATTGTCTCAATCCTGTTCCTGCTGGAATCCTGTGACCAACAATAACATTCTCCTTCAAGCCTTCTAAAGTATCGATTTTACCTGCTACTGCAGCTTCATTGAGCACTTTAGTAGTCTCTTGGAACGATGCCGCAGAAATAAACGACTTAGTTTGAAGCGACGCCCTTGTAATACCCTGAAGTATCGGTGTGGCCGTGGCTGATTGCGCATCTCTTGCAGTTACCAAAGCTTTATCCTCTCTTCGTAAAATCGAATTCTCATCACGAAGATCCCTTGCACTGATTATTTGTCCAGCCTTAAAGGTTTCAGAATCACCAACTTCTTCAACGACCTTCATTCCATATATCTCGTCATTCTCTTTAATGAAGTCCGATTTATGTACTAATTGGTCTTCAAGGAATGTGGTATCTCCAGAATCTTGGATCTTCACCTTACGCATCATCTGTCTTACAACCACTTCGAAGTGCTTGTCGTTGATCTTCACACCTTGTAAACGATATACTTCTTGAACTTCGTTCACCAAATATTGCTGAACTGCTGAAGGTCCCTTGATATTCAAAATATCGTTTGGCGTTATAGCACCATCCGATAATGGCATACCTGCCTTGACATAATCGTTTTCTTGTACAAGAATTTGATTTGACAATTTCACCAAGTATTTCTTGATATCACCTAGTTTGGATTCCACGATGATTTCACGGTTACCTCTTTTTATCTTTCCAAAAGAAACAACACCATCGATCTCACTCGTTACAGCTGGGTTAGAAGGATTACGTGCTTCGAACAGCTCCGTTACCCTTGGAAGACCACCTGTAATATCACCTGCTTTTGCAGACTTACGTGGTATCTTTACCAATATGGTTCCTATATCGATCTTGTCGTTATCGTCAACCATCAAGTGGGCACCTACTGGTAAGTTATAAGATCTAATGACCTCTCCTTTCTTACCTTCGATATGCAAGGTTGGGATAAGCTTTTTATTCCTTGATTCTGAAATCACTTTCTCTTGGAATCCAGTTTGCTCATCAATCTCAACTTGGTATGTAATTCCTTGCTCAATGTTCTCGTATGCTACTTTACCAGCAAATTCTGATATGATCACACCATTATACGGGTCCCATGTACACACTACATCTCCTGCCTTAAGTTTCTGACCGTTCTTCACTTGGATAAACGATCCATAAGGAATGTTATTGGTACTTAAGGTAATGCCCGTTTTGGCATCGATCAATTTAAGCTCGGATGTTCTTGAGATGACTACATCTACTGTATTACCTTCGTTGTCCTTGCTCTTGACCGTCTTAAGGTCCTCTATCTCTGCTTTACCATCGAACTTGACAGTAAGCTTGTTTTCTTCTGATATGTTTCCGGCAATACCTCCAACGTGGAATGTACGCAATGTTAACTGCGTTCCTGGCTCACCAATGGACTGCGCAGCGACGACACCAACAGCTTCACCTAACTGTACCATTTTATTGGTTGCTAGGTTACGTCCGTAACACTTACCACATATTCCTTTAGCTGCTTCGCATGTCAGTGCAGATCTTACCTCTACAGAATCGATAGGCGAATCTTCTATTCGCTTAGCGATTTCCTCTGAAATCAAGTCTCCTGCTCCTACCATTAACTCTTCAGTTAAAGGATTGAATACATCCTGTAATGCTGTTCGTCCTACAATACGTTCTTCCAGTGACTCTACAACTTCTTCATTCTTCTTCAATGGAGACACTTCAATTCCACGTAGAGTACCACAGTCTTCACTGTTAATAATAACATCTTGTGATACATCTACCAATCGACGTGTCAAGTATCCTGCATCCGCTGTTTTAAGAGCTGTATCTGCAAGACCTTTACGCGCACCGTGTGTAGAAATAAAATATTCTAGAATTGATAACCCTTCCTTAAAGTTAGAAAGAATCGGGTTCTCAATGATCTCTCCTCCACCTGCATTCGATTTCTTAGGCTTGGCCATCAGTCCTCGCATTCCTGTAAGCTGACGAATCTGTTCCTTGGATCCACGAGCACCAGAATCAAGCATCATATACACCGAGTTGAATCCTTGTTGGTCTTCCCTAATACGTTTCATCGACAACTCGGTCAATTCAGCATTTGTAGAAGTCCAGATATCAATGACTTGATTATATCGCTCATTATTAGTGATAAGACCCATATTATAGTTGGCCATGATACCATCTACCTGCTTATTGGCAGCATCGATCATTGTGTGTTTTTCTGGTGGGATAATAATATCTCCCAAACTGAATGATAATCCTCCTTGGAAAGCGAATTTATATCCTAAGGTCTTGATTTCATCAAGGAATGATGCTGTTTCAGGCACACTTGTTACCTTCAAGATCTTACCAATGATATCACGCAATGATTTCTTGGTCAATACTTCATTGACATATCCTGCTACTTCAGGTACTTTTTCATTAAAAAGCACTCGCCCTACTGTGGTTTCAATAATCTGAGGTACTAATTCACCTTCCTCATTGAAATCCATGGTCCTTACCTTGATCCCTGCATTTAATTCAACCCTTTTTTCGTTATAAGCAATTACAACTTCATCCGGAGAATAGAATGTCAAACCCTCACCTAAAACAGGTTCTTTTTTGGTTGACTTTCTGTGCTTGGTCATATAATACAGACCCAATACCATATCTTGAGAAGGTACTGTTACTGGCGATCCATTAGCTGGATTCAATATATTATGAGAAGCCAACATCAATAGTTGAGCTTCGAGTATAGCTTCTGGTCCTAATGGCAAGTGAACTGCCATTTGGTCACCATCGAAATCCGCATTAAAGGCAGTACATACCAATGGGTGCAATTGAATCGCTTTACCTTCGATCAATTTAGGTTGGAATGCCTGGATACCAAGTCTGTGCAATGTAGGAGCACGATTCAAAAGAACTGGATGTCCTTTCAAAACATTTTCCAAGATATCCCAAACAACTGGTTCTCTTTTATCGATGATCTTCTTCGCAGATTTTACCGTTTTTACGATTCCTCTTTCAATCAGTTTCCTGATTACAAAAGGCTTGTATAATTCTGCTGCCATGTTCTTTGGCAGACCACATTCAAATAATTTCAATTCAGGTCCAACTACAATTACAGAACGTGCCGAATAGTCCACACGCTTTCCAAGTAAGTTCTGGCGGAAACGCCCTTGCTTTCCTTTCAATGAATCTGAAAGAGATTTCAGTGGCCTATTTGAATCTGTCTTAACGGCAGACGATTTACGCGTGTTGTCAAACAATGAGTCCACCGACTCCTGCAACATACGTTTTTCATTTCTCAATATTACTTCAGGGGCCTTTATCTCAACCAATCTCTTGAGACGATTGTTCCTGATGATGACACGACGGTACAAATCATTAAGGTCTGATGTTGCAAAACGCCCACCATCAAGTGGTACTAAAGGACGTAATTCCGGTGGAATCACCGGCACTACTTTCATGATCATCCATTCTGGACGATTTTCTCTATTTTGGTTGGCCTCTCGCAACGCCTCAACAACTTGAAGACGCTTCAAAGCCTCCGTTTTACGTTGTTTCGATGTTTCTGTATTTGCCTTGTGTCTCAACTCATAGGATAATTCCTGAAGGTCAATACGCTGTAATAATTCGATAAGACATTCAGCACCCATTTTAGCAATGAACTTGTTAGGATCCGTGTCATCCAAGTATTGATTTTCCTGTGGAATGGATTCCAAGATATTCAGGTATTCCTCTTCCGTCAAGAAATCCATTTTCTGGACATCTTCGCCTTCTTCATTCTTAGCAATACCAGGTTGGATTACAACGTAACGTTCGTAATAAATGATCATGTCCAACTTCTTTGAAGGAAGACCAAGTAAGTAACCGATCTTATTCGGTAACGAACGGAAGTACCAGATATGTGCTACAGGAACAACTAGGTTGATGTGTCCTACGCGATCACGTCGTACTTTCTTTTCAGTAACCTCAACACCACAACGATCACAAACAATTCCCTTGTAGCGAATACGTTTATACTTTCCACAAGCACATTCGTAATCCTTTACAGGACCAAAAATACGCTCACAGAACAAACCATCTCGTTCTGGTTTATGGGTTCGATAATTAATAGTTTCAGGTTTAAGTACTTCTCCCCTTGATTCTGCTAGAATTGCCTCAGGAGATGATAACCCAATTGAGATCTTATTAAATCTCTGTACTGTATTCTTATCTTGTTTTCTTGCCATAATTTTATGGTACTATCGAATTATTTGTGTTCTTATCTTTTATCAGCTTATAGCTGGCAGAATATTACTATTCTTCTAATCTTATATCGAGGCCAAGACCCTTTAATTCATGCATCAATACATTGAATGATTCTGGCAATCCAGGCTCCGGCATAGGCTCGCCTTTAACAATGGCCTCATAGGTCTTCGCTCTTCCAATAACATCATCGGACTTGACCGTAAGAATCTCTCTCAATGTGCTAGATGCGCCATACGCTTCAAGTGCCCAAACTTCCATCTCTCCAAATCGCTGACCACCGAATTGTGCTTTACCTCCAAGTGGCTGTTGTGTGATCAATGAATATGGCCCAATAGAACGTGCATGCATTTTATCATCCACCATATGACCAAGTTTAAGCATGTAGATAACACCTACTGTTGCAGGCTGGTCGAAACGATCACCCGTACCACCATCATATAAATATGTATGGCCAAATCTTGGAATTCCAGCTTCGTCTGTAAATCCGTTAATTTCGTCTAAGGTTGCACCATCAAAGATTGGTGTTGCATATGTTCTGCCAAGGTCTTGTCCTGCCCACCCTAGAACAGTTTCATAGATTTGTCCAATATTCATACGAGAAGGTACACCAAGTGGGTTCAAAACAATATCAACAGGTGTTCCATCTTCGAGGAATGGCATATCTTCCTGACGAACTATACGCGCAACAATACCTTTGTTACCGTGACGCCCTGCCATTTTATCACCAACTTTTAGCTTACGCTTCTTAGCGATATAGACTTTTGCCAACTTGATAATACCTGCAGGTAACTCGTCTCCTACTGAAATCGTGAATTTCTCACGACGTAGTGATCCCTGAAGGTCATTTTCCTTGATCTTATAGTTATGAAGCAGATCTGCAACCAACTTATTGATGTGCTTATCCGTTGTCCATTTGCTTGTTGATAAATGGGTATAATCATCAATCGTATTAAGCATTTTCAAGGTGTACTTCTTACCCTTAGGTAAGACTTCTTCACCAAGGTCATTGAATACCCCTTGAGAAGTCTTCCCTGAAACAATAGAGAATAATTTCTCTACCAGAACAGCTTGAAGTTCATCGAACTTTTTGTCGTAGATATCCTCTAACTGCGTTATATCCTCTTTATCTTTAGCTCTTTTGCGTTTGTCTTTTATCGCTCTTGCAAAAAGTTTTTTATCGATAACCACGCCGTTAAGTGACGGAGAGGCTTTCAAGGATGCATCTTTAACATCTCCGGCCTTATCACCAAAGATCGCTCTTAATAACTTCTCTTCTGGTGTTGGATCGCTTTCTCCTTTTGGCGTGATCTTACCAATGAGGATATCCCCTGGTTTGATTTCAGCTCCTACTCGGATCATTCCATGTTCATCAAGGTCTTTGGTCGCCTCTTCTGAAACATTAGGAATGTCGTTAGTAAGTTCTTCATTACCTAGTTTGGTATCTCGAACTTCTAAAGAATACTCATCAATATGAATAGAAGTGAATACATCATCACGTACTACTTTTTCAGAAATTACAATGGCATCCTCAAAGTTGTACCCTTTCCATGGCATAAATGCCACTTTCATGTTTCTACCCAAGGCCAATTCACCTTTTTGAGTCGCATAACCTTCACAAAGAACTTGACCTAGAGTAACCTTGTCGCCTTTCTTGACAATAGGTTTAAGGTTTACACAGGTTCCCTGATTGGTTTTCCTGAACTTTACTAAAGGATATGATTTGATATTACTGTCAAAACTTACTTTCTCTTCATCCTCTGTTCTCTCGTACTTAATGATTATCTCATTAGCATCAACATATTCTATGACTCCTTTTCCTTCCGCATTAATCAATACCCTTGAGTCTGAAGCCACCTGACGCTCAAGACCTGTCCCAACAATTGGCGCCTCTGGCCTTAATAATGGAACTGCTTGACGCATCATATTAGATCCCATCAATGCCCTGTTTGCATCGTCATGCTCCAAGAATGGAATCAATGATGCAGAGATCGAAGAAATCTGATTAGGAGCAACATCTGTATAATTGACTTGGCTTGGTTCCACAACAGGAAAATCTCCCTCTTGCCGTGCAATGACCTTATCATGAATGATCTTACCTTTGGCATCTACCTCGATGGTTGCCTGAGAGATCATTTTTTCTTCTTCCTCTTCTGCACTAAGGTATACTGGTTCTCCTTTAATGTCTACAACACCTTTTTCAACTTTTCGATATGGTGTTTCGATGAATCCCATGCTGTTGACCTTAGCAAAAACACTTAATGAAGAGATCAAACCAATATTCGGTCCTTCAGGTGTTTCGATAGGACATAATCTTCCATAGTGCGTGTAGTGTACATCTCGCACCTCGAATCCTGCTCTTTCTCTTGAAAGACCTCCTGGTCCTAAGGCCGATAAACGACGCTTATGCGTAATCTCCGCTAATGGATTTGTTTGGTCCATGAACTGAGATAATTGATTTGTTCCGAAGAATGAATTAATAACAGAAGACAAAGTCTTCGCATTAATCAAATCGATTGGTGTAAATACTTCATTATCACGAACGTTCATTCGTTCACGAATGGTTCGTGCCATTCGTGCAAGACCAACACCAAACTGCGTTGATAATTGCTCACCTACAGTTCGAACACGACGGTTAGACAAGTGATCAATATCATCGATCTCAGCTTTCGAATTAATAAGCTCAATAAGATATTTAATGATCGTTATGATATCATCCTTGGTAAGGACCTGCTTATCCATACCGATATCAAGACCAAGTTTCTTATTCATTCTATAACGACCTACTTCACCCAGATTATAACGCTGATCACTAAAGAACAACTTATCTATGATACCTCTCGCAGTTTCTTCATCTGGCGGTTCGGCATTACGTAATTGTCTGTAAATATGCTCGACGGCTTCTTTTTCTGAATTAGTTGGGTCTTTTTGAAGCGTGTTGTGAATTATTGCATAATCCCCTTGTTGTGCACTTTCCTTGTGCAAAAGGATAGTCTTGGTACCAGTTTCAAGGATTTCCTCAACATTATCCTTATCAAGGATAGTATCACGATCAAGAACAATTTCATTTCTTTCAATTGAAACGACTTCTCCTGTGTCTTCATCAACAAAGTCCTCGTGCCAAGTCTTCAAGACTCTAGCAGCCAACTTTCTTCCTAATACTTTTTTAAGTCCGGCCTTAGACACTTTTATTTCTTCGGCAAGATCGAATATCTCTAGGATGTCCTTATCCCTTTCAAAACCAATCGCTCGGAAAAGAGTTGTTACTGGTAATTTTTTCTTTCTATCAATATAGGCGTACATCACACTATTGATGTCCGTAGCAAATTCAATCCAAGATCCTTTGAAAGGAATGACTCTGGCAGAATATAATTTAGTACCGTTAGCATGGAAAGACTGACCGAAAAACACACCAGGCGATCTATGTAATTGTGATACTACGACACGCTCAGCTCCATTAATACAAAACGTTCCGCTAGGCGTCATGTAAGGTATCGTACCTAAATATACATCTTGAACAATGGTCTCGAAATCTTCATGCTCCGGATCTGTACAATACAATTTCAACCTTGCTTTAAGAGGAACACTGTAAGTAAGTCCTCTTTCAATACATTCTTCAATAGAATATCGTGGTGGATCAATGAAATAATCCAAAAACTCCAAAACAAATTGATTACGTGTATCTGTTATTGGAAAGTTTTCCATGAAGGTGTGATAAAGACCTTCATCACCTCTTTCTTCTGATTTTGTTTCTAACTGGAAAAAATCCTGGAAGGATTTTATTTGAATATCCAGGAAATCTGGGTATTCTGTTCTATTTTTAATAGAGGAGAAATTTAATCTTTCAGCTTGCTTTGCTACCATCAATAGACGAGATTTTGATTAAAAAAAATAATGCGCGCATACATTGCCTCTGTATACGCAAAAGGGTCTAGGTCGTGGAGAACAAATCTCCAGACCTAAACCATATGCTTGTAGGTTAGTTAAGCTTACTTAAGCTCAACTTCTGCTCCTGCTTCTTCTAAAGAAG
>JABDMQ010000063.1 GCA_013001365.1 Flavobacteriaceae bacterium | reverse complement strand
GTATTCACAAAGTTAACATCTGCTACAGAATTAATAACGAATACATTGAAATCGTCGCCAAAATCCCTGGACATGATTCCTTGAATAGAACCTCTTCCGTGAGCCCCTTGAACTGATTTAAAATCAGCAAACGTACTGGTTTGCAAAAGCATGGATGAGTTATCATCGCAGCTTTCAATAATCCTAAAGCCATCAAATTCATCAGATGGCTCTCCTGCATAAGTCAAGCTCAACTCATTTCTGTTGATCTGTGCATTATCAAATTGAATGAATGTATTAAGGTCCTGCTCGGTAAGGTCTCCAATGGCAACTACTTTAGGAGTTATTGTTGCGACCTCACCACCTCTAAGGATAATATCCCTGTATTCAAATTCTTGGATTTGCTCTACTTGGCTTCCTTCTCCTTTGGCAACCGTCAAAATTCCATTAGCGGTTCCTATGGTCAATCCATTTAGTTTTACAAAAACCTTCCTCCCAAATTCATAGGTGTCAGAAAGACTACTTACGTTTACAGCTAGTCTTAATCCTAATCGTGGATCATCCATCGAATCGCTGTCATCTGTTTTGTTCTGTATGATGAGTTCTTCAAAAAAGTTGCCCGATTGATCGCTTGAAACAACGTAACCAACTAAATAAAGGTCTTCATCATCTTCGATTATAGCAGTTGCGTCGCCATCGGCATTAGCTTGAGCCAGCCTTGAGTAAATAGCTTGAAAGGATGTTTGTTGGCCAGTAAGAACAGGATCTTCGGTACCTGAAGGACTTGGCGTTGCATAGTCATCGTCATTGACACATGATGCCAAGAATAATGCAAGTACTGCAATACTTAAATAGGATAGTATTTTATTAGTTTTCATCTTCAATAGTATTATATTTTTCATAGTTCTTGTTAGAATCTGAAGTATAGATTTACAAAATAATTAGTTCCTCTTCCATACCAATATCTAGAGCCAAATACAGGTCTGTTCAATGCTTGGTCATCTCTTAATTCACGATAACCTGAGAATCGGCCCTGTTCAAAGCCACCAGTTTTGTACTCTTTGTCCAATAGGTTTCCTACACTAGCGAAAAACCCAACAAAGTAGTCTCCGATCTTCCAGGATTTACCGCCTATTAAATTAACGACCATATATTCATCAAATTCTTCTTGTCTCAATAATTCCCTTGCTAAGGAATCGTCATAATCATTGTAAGGAAGACCATCTACATCCGAATAGAAGTTGCTGGTTCTTCTAAGCGGACTGACATCTACATAGGTATTGGTAAAGAAGTTTGTTGTAGCCCCAACCCACCAATAATCAGGATCACGATATTCGAATCCTACAGAATAAGCTCGTTGCGGCCCTGAGGCAATTCTGTAGTCCTTTAAAAAAGATTTACCTACATAAAAATTATTGAACCTGTCTGAGGAGATATAAAGATCTGGATCATTATCATATGTATATTGTCCTATCGAGGCAGCTCCTTTCAATTTAATTGTTGGTGTCACTTGAGCTTCAATGCCTAATTCGGCTCCTATATGTTTCTTATCGATCCCTTGTAGGATCTCTTGTATAAACTCTCCAGTATCGTCTCCCGATTCTTGCGTTCCAGTTGCCGCGATAACACTTCCAATGTCTTCAGTGAAGAAAAATGATATTTCATTGGCATCTTCGATCTTGGTATAAAAGCCCGTTAATTTCGCCTTTAAAATAGGAGACCTGAAAATATAACTTCCATCAAGTGCTGTGATTTTTTCCTCACTTATATTTGGAACTATGTTGTGATTGGACCTTGAATTTGAATAGGTATTACGAATTGAAGGAGCTCTAGTTATGTATCCAGCATTTAAATCCACAAGATGCTTCCCGGTAATTTTATAAGTAAGTCCTCCTTTTGCACCAAAACCAGAAAATGAAAGTTCCCTTCCTTTACCAACCGAATTGTCCTTGAATAACTCATTTTGATAAAGTCCTTCCCTCTGGTACTTTGTACTTGTTACATTAGCAGAAAGGTAAAAATCAAATTTATTGTACTTGAACTGCGCTTGAGCATAACCGCTTAAGACATCAGCATTTATGTTATAGTTATAACTGAACCTATCGCCCTGCAATGCTACTCTATTGGGATTCAACAGGTCATTCTGGGTGCCTTCGAAACCATCAACATTCAAATACCCCGTTCCTCCAAGAAGATCGATGATCTCTGCAAAATTCTCAGATTCCAATGTCTTGTAATTAAGCGATGCATTAATTAGAATGTTATCGTTAAGCTCAGTATTCAATATCGTGTTCAAGGTTAACTGTTTATCATCGACCCTGTCTTCGTAAAGGATATAAGTAGAATTCTTTCCTTGAGCAGCATTGGCCAGATTGGCATCGTACATCTGTTGCCATTTGATCTGACCATCATTAAGGAATTCTTGCTGTGCGCCATAAGCAAATTCCAGGTCATCAGGGAAATTCCTTTCAAAATAGCTAGGTAATTTTTGATAGTAAGTTGGACTAGGATTTCTTCCACCACCTTCGTAAACGTTTTGTCCGTCAGAAGTGGTTACGAGATTTGCCCCAGTGAAATTCAATCGGCTATTACCCAAACTTCCAAATTGATATGCCAAATTCGTGTTTAACGTGGTTTTATTGGAAATGTCCCAAAAGTGATTCAGCATTACAATAGGCTCTTCAACTTCTTTAACTCGAGAGTTTCGTTTTTCCCCATCTTGGTAGCCCCAATATTCATTATACCTAATGTCCTTTAGGTCATAGACCTCTTGCGTATTTGGCGAGGATTTTCCTCTTCTGTTCTGTGCGTAAATAGAAGTGAAATTAAGACTATGCTTATCATTGATCTTCTTTTCAACTGAGACAAAGAATGAATTCGCATCGTATAATGTAGCATCTTGATAACCCTCTTCCCCAAAACGTCTACTTGCCATGATCGTATATGCAAAATTGCCTTTCATCAACCCTGATGAGTAGCTCGCCATCATCCTATTGGTATAACTTCTATTTGAAGATGAATATGTAACCTGACCGCCTTCCCGATAGTTGGTAGCCCTTGTATTAATATTTGTAGTTCCCAGGATACCGCCGAAATTATAACTTGAAGGCGCAAGACCAATTGTAAGTTCTTGATTTCTAACAACATCATTCAACCCACCCCAATTGCTCCATTGAGGTCTTCCATTATATATCTTGTTCATTTCTATTCCGTTGATCAGTATAGAACCGTTTTCAGAATCTAACCCTCTTACCCTGAAAAATGAAGGACTGAATTCAAAAGCAGCCGTTCTCTGAAAAACATCACGAGAAGATTGTAATAAGCCTGAAATATTATCCGCACCACTTGTATCGTCATTAAGCTCGTCGTCAGAAAGAGTTATAGTGAAAAGGTCAACCTGGTCACTTACATCTATTTCCAAGGTCATATCTGTAATATCCACGGTCTGCCCTTCATTTACCACAATTGGATAACGCTTGGTCAAGTACCCTATCTTGGAAACTCTCAGTACCTGCTCACCTAAAGGGACATTGGTTGAAAATGTAAATTCCCCCAAGGCATCTGTCGTTGCTGATTGCTCAGTTTCTTCAATAATAATTGAGACATCAGGAATAGGACTACTAGTAACGGCATCCAAAACACTGCCTTTTATCAAGGTGTTCTGTGCTATTGCCATAAAAGCCGAAAAAGTCCCTAGCAATAAAGTAAATAAAAGTTTTTTCATATTCTGAAATAACGTTTTTTAAGCTTCGTAAATGAAAGAGTATTTAAGGCACTCAAATTTACATCTTTTATTATAAATACATACTTTTGGTCCAACATTTGCTATCTTGAAAACAGTAACATAACAATCCCGAGAATGAGAATCTCAAAAGCCTCACTTGTCATGCTTTTCTTGCTCCTTACATTAACAGGGTATACTCAAGAAAAAAAGAAATTCAAGATCCATACGATAGCCTTTTACAACTTGGAAAACTTGTTCGATACCATCAATGACCCAAATAAGTTCGATGAAGCAAGTCCAATAATGGAAATGAAGGCTAATGTGGGTGAAATCTACAAGAAAAAAGTGCAGAACATGGCACGTGTCATTGCCGATATTGGGTCAGATGTTACCAAGAATTCACCTGCCGTCATAGGTGTCTCTGAAGTCGAGAATAGGAAAGTCTTGGAAGATGTGGTTAATGACCCACAACTTCTTGAAAAAGATTATGGCATTATTCATTTCGATTCGCCAGACGCTCGAGGCATTGATGTAGCTTTGTTATACCAAAAGGCTATTTTCCAACCTCAGAATTCCATTAATCATGAGTTGAAGATTTTTGACGATGCATCAAGAAAACGCATTTATACTAGAGACCAATTATTGGTAAGTGGCCTGTTTGATGGGGAACCAATGCATTTTATTGTTAATCATTGGCCTTCTCGGCGTGGCGGCGAAGCCCGGAGTAGACCAAAACGTGTGGCAGCTGCTAAATTGAACAAACACATTATTGATTCTCTTCAAGTATTGGATCCCTATGCTAAGATCTTTACTATGGGAGACCTAAACGACGACCCAATCAATGCCAGCGTGAAAGATGTTTTGAAAGCCAAAAAAGATAAGGAGGATGTGGAATTAAAAGGCATTTATAACCCCATGGAAGAACTGTCCAAAAAAGGATTGGGGTCAAACGCATATCGTGATGCTTGGAGTTTATTTGATCAAGTATTGATGACACAGCCATTCCTGGAAAAGGACTATTCATCTTACCGATTTTACAAAGCAGGAATCTATAATAAGCATTACCTAACAAATAAACGAGGCCGTTATAAAGGCTATCCGTTACGCAGTTTTGCAGATGGAGGGTTCACAGGAGGGTTTAGTGATCACTTTCCGGTTTATGCCTATATTATAAAACAAGTGAATTAAAATTTCAGAATTAACAACGAATTAAAAGAGGTGCATAATGCACCTCTTTTTGTTTCATTAGTTAGGCCATACGTCCCATGGGATTCTTGAAAGCAATAACACTAGTGCAATTGCATAGAAAATGCTTAATATCTTGAATTTTGAGGAGGAAGTCGATTTTTTCTTGTGCTTGCTGTATCCTATCGTTATAAGTATTATCGCAATAATGTTTATTAACGGGTGCTCAACTAAATATAACCTATTAATAGAATCTTTCATGATGCCTCCCATACCGCTTTCAGACCATAATTGAAACCTCGGGGAAACGAAGTAAAGTACTAATCCGAGTAGCAACTGAATATGAGAAACAATCAACGTAAAAAGGCTGATTCTTAAATCCTTGGCATGAAATTCTTTCTTTCCAAAAAATTTAATCAAGGAATTGATGGTTGCCAAGACCAAAATAAGAATGGCCAAATAGGCCCAATAAGAATGCAATACCAGAATAATTTCGTACATGATGAATGGTTTAGTTTAGGTAAATGTAATGATTTTGAATAAAAAAAAACCTCGCATTAATAGCGAGGTTCTTTATATAAATAAATGTTAATGTTAGTTGAAGATATATCTCAATCCTACTTGCATTTGCCATCTTGAACTTTGTATTCCTATATCATCTAACTGATCAGGACCGTCTTCTAGTACAGATTCATTCAAGCTAAAAACCGGCGTCGATCCACCAGATGCAGATTCAGTTTCTAATATCTGAGTGTTTCTGAAGGCGAATCTTTGCTGACCCCAATCC
>JABDMQ010000027.1 GCA_013001365.1 Flavobacteriaceae bacterium | reverse complement strand
CTCAAAATCAATATCCTGTTTGAGAAAACCGATTTTCAATTCTTTATCTGAGGCAATTTGTCCAGAATCATATTCCATCTCACCAGAAATGATTTTCAGTAATGTGGACTTACCAGCACCATTCTTGCCGATCAAACCTATACGATCACCATTACCCAAACGGAATCCAATATTCTCGAACAACGGTTCGCCTTGAAATGAAATAGAAAGGTCATGGATGTTCAGCATAGCAGTATAATGTAACCAAAGTTACTTTGAGATTTCAGTATTAGATGTAACTTTGACGCAAATCTACGAGAAAATTCATGCTAAAAAAAGGAAGTAAATTATATAGTATCCTAAATGGCTCATGCCCTAAATGCCATTATGAGAGCATGTATATGAATTCTAATCCATATGTGCTTTCGGAAACCTTGAAAATGAATGAAAGGTGCTCTAATTGCAACACACGTTATAAAATTGAACCTTCTTTTTTTTATGGTGCGATGTATGTGAGTTATGGCGTTGGAATTGCATTTGCTGTAGCAGCATTCGTTATCTCATACTTATTCTTTGGATCTAGTCTAAAAGTGGCCTTTATCGCAATTGTCGGAACAATGATCGGGTTCTTGCCCATCATACTTAGGCTATCGAGGAATATATGGATTAACCTCTTTATGAATTTCGACAAGGAACTAGCGAACAAATAAGTTCTCATATCGATTTATATCGATTTCAGGGTCCAAGGCTTTTGAATTCTCAATATATTGGAATAATTGAGCTGCACAATAGGGTGAGGCCATTACACCTCTGGTGCCTAAACCGTTCAAGGCCCAAATATTATTATGCTCTGGATGACAACCAACTAGAGGTCTTCGGTCCTTTACAGTAGGTCGTATTGCCGCAACTTGATCGATGATCTTGAAATCACATAGAATCATTTTTCTCAATTTAGTGATCAGTTCTTCTTTGGCAGATTCAGTAATGGTATTGGTTTTATCCATGTTATTATAGGTCGCGCCAACCAAATAGTTATCATTACCTAAAGGGATAATAAAGACAGGGCCCTTGACAATATGATCCAATTCTAACTCTGAAGACCTGATAGTAAGATATTCACCTTTACTGCCGCGTAATGGTAAATAATCCATGATTGGATTATTCTTCAATCCAAAGCCATCTGCAAATACAATGTTATCTGCCTTTATATCCTGATAACAAATAGTCTTTCCAGTACATTCCATTTCTTGATAATCAAAAGTTCTATTATGAAGTCTTTTGTCGCTTGTCAGTTTCTTGAGGTATTCTTCGACCAAGGCTTCAGTATCTATCCTTCCTGTTCCCTTAACTTGTCCAAATCCATGCTTCGCATTAACATTTACATTTTTATTTGGTGTTATGATCGACGAAAGATATCTGGAGAGAATAGGGTGATCGGATGCCGTTATCCAATTGTTCTGTTCCTCTATTGAATTAAGAATCCTTGAGATTGGCATTTCATGCACTAGTTTAACATTAAGATATTTTTCAAGATGTTGATAATATGGCTCAGAAACATGCAATAGCTCATGAGCCTTCCAGCATGCTGTAAATCTCTTTAAGACCACAGGATTGAAAATACCTCCAGCTACTTTTGAAGATTGCTGAGTAGCATCATCGAATACTAGATACGATTTTTTGTTCTGTCGTAATTGTTCGCAAAATGCGATTCCTGCCAATCCAGCACCTACAACAATATAATTTACTTCCATTCAAACAAATATAAAAAGACCAAAGCATCACTTAATGAATTACAGGTCATTTTATAAAGAAAACAAAAACGCCCACTTTAAAAGTGAGCGTTTAAATTTAAGCATTGTGAGTTTTAGTAACTCCACATATCTTGTTCGAAATCTCGGATACGTTCCTTGATCCTGTCGGACTCCAGAAGTTGCATCAATGAGTTCTCGCTAATGTATTCCTTGACCTGCCTATCACCATAGACATTCTCTTCACGATAGATCAAACCATTGAATCGTCTTGAATTAAGCAAGTGATCGAATGATGATGGCATCGAACTATTATTATTGTTAAAGGCCTTGGCTTCATGCAAGACACCTCTTGCATCCGGAAACCATACCCAAAACAGCTCAACCATATCTGGCTCATCTGAATCTATAAAGTTTACGTCTGGTGCTACAGGGGCAATTCCAAGCAAACGATATTTAAGTTCACCTTGCCTTTTATCGAAATACCATAATCCTTTGATATGGTATTCAGATATATCAGCAGCTGTGATATCACGTCTATTGATATACTCTGCAGACAATTGCTCACCAGCATTCAATTGCTCAATACCCAATTCTGTGGTATCGATCAAACTCATGGCTGCTTCAATATCCTTGAGAGTTCGTTTGGTCTTAAAATAAGAATCATCATAAATGTTTTCTATTTCACCTTTTTGGATGTTGTTCATAAGAACATCGAATAACGAACGTCTGTTACTACCTATATTATTGGTATCGATAGGATAATACAGTGAGAAATTAACTCTCTCGTCAAGATCGACCACTTCCCAGGTCATTTTGGACCAAAGGATATCCCTGTCGTCAACATAACCATATTCCAATGGCTTATCGTTGTCCAACTTTTTATGTTCGTCTGACTTTACACCGATCTGGTCAGGCTTTTTTGCATTAAGGATATTTGCTTGTGCAAACGCACTTGTGGCAATGAAAAGGCCTAAAACGGTTAATAAAAAACTTCTTATTTTCATGGTATTACTATTTATTAATTAGTAAGCTCAATAATAACTGGAGATACTTTCTTAAGTCTGTAAGAGCTATTTCCTTTAATCTTCGCTTGAATATCGAAGATCTGAACGGAAGAACCTCTTTTCGCTTTAGTAAGTACAGCTTTAGCTCTACTATTCAACTTACTTCCACTAACATTTATTGTAGGTTGTCCAAGTACTTTGAACTTGAATCCAGATACGCTTAAAGGCAGATCGAAATCAAAATCGTCAAGTTTAGCACCGATAGTCGAAATGTTCAATGCATTACGTTGCATCTTGATCGCACCATCTTCACCTCTTACAGTACCAGTTGGCTTAGGAATGTCCTTGATCCTGAACGTTTGGCTATCGCTCACCGGCTTGCCATCAGGTAATTTACCAGAAACCCTTATCGTTACTTCACGACCTGTTCCAGGATTCATTACATATTTACCAACACCACTAACTTTTTGTAAACCAGGTGCGCTTGCTGCAACTTTGTTATCAGGTATTCCAGCAAATGAGATGGTCATTGGGTTAGAAACCCCACGATAAACCACGTTCATCTTGTCTGCAGAAATCGTAGCCGCGTTTGGCTTAGGAATAACCGCATAGGAACTTTCAACTGGGATGCTAATGATAGAGTCACCTTCCTTGAACTGGAATTCACCCTTGATCTTTTGCTCGCCAATTCTTCCTGCAGGAAACTTAAGCATGGTCTGACCAGCTTGCATTGCATCTTCAGCTAACTCCTTACCATTGATAATTACTTTATCAGCGCGAAGAGTCTTATCGTTCTTTCCTAAGATGATTCTTCCTGTGAATTGTTCACCTTGAAAGAAAGCAGTCTTGTCCGGAACAACAATTGCATCGAAATTTGTTAGAGATGCCTCTACCTTCAATTTTCCAGCAAGCATAGACGATAACATTTCAGACTCTGTTGTCTTGACATCGGCTTGTAAAGCTGTCATTTTTGTAAGAGATGCTACTAAAGGAAAACCTTTGTAGTGATAATCTAACCAATCGATAACATTTCCATCACGGTTAGTAACCGCATCAGTTGCGAATTTCTTCTGAACATCATTCACGATATCCTGAAGATCTGGATTGTCTTTAAGGACTTCAGCAACACCTTCTCTGAAGGTCTTCATTTGGTTCAAGAATTCTTCACCTTCCGGCTTTAACTTGTCGCCGATGAAAAAATGTTGATCCAAGAAATCACCTTTGTCCATGATCTCATAGTCTTCTGGATCTTCGACTGTTGAAGTCATTTTTGTTTTCAGGTCCGTCAAATATGCATTAAAGTTTGTTGCTAAAACACTTATTTGGTCTGCCTGCGCTTTCAATGGTTGGTACTTAGCTGGTTGTTCTTCAACCTTTTCTGCTAATCCTTCCATAAATTGAGTATTCCTCTCTGTTGCTGCTTCATTAGACTCAGAGAACTTCTCGTTCATGAGTCCGAATGCAGACAGCACTTCCTTGGACATATTAAGTGCCAACATTGCGATGAACACCAAATACATCAAGTTAATCATTTTCTGCCTTGCAGATAATTTTCCTCCTGCCATTTTAAATAATGTTTAAGGGTTAGTAAATAACGTGCCTAAACACTAATTAGTTCTTGTTCATTGCAGATAGCATACCACCGTAAACTCCGTTAAGAGAAGATAGGTTAGATGCCAATGATTGCATTTGCTCTTTCAGCTTAGAAGCGTTCTCAGCAGTTTCTTCGTTGATCGAAGCCTGGCGATTTGCGCTCTCTAATTGTACTTTGTATAAGCTATTCAATGATTCCATCTGAGCAGCAGCAAGAGATAACTCTTCGCTGTACTTCTTGGTAGAATTCATAGCATCCGTTGTTGGAGAAAGGTTTTTAGCGGCTGTTTCAAAACCTCTAATGCCTTCACCAAGGCTTGCCATTAATTCACCATCTATCTTAGCTTCTTTCAATAAATCATCCAATTTCTGGGATAACATTCCTTCAGCGTCTTTCTTCGCTTCTTTCTTCTTGCCTTGTCCGCCTGCTAATTCAGGATAGACCAAAGACCAATCCAAATCGTCATCTACTGGTTCGAATGCAGAGATTGCGAATACGATTGCTTCTGTTACAAGACCAATGGTTAACATAACGTTACCAGTTAAAGGTCCGATCTCAAAATGAATGATCTTGAACAATGCTCCTACGATAACGATTGAGGCTCCGAAACCGTACGCCATTGTCATGAATCTTTTTGATGCTTTAGACTGTGCCATAATAATAATTGTTTAAGTTTAAGTTTACTTACTTAAGTAGGTTAATAATAGGGTTTAATAATAATTCTTATCTGTTAGATGCATTTAGGGTTACATCCGTACCCATATAATCTTGAACGGTCCTGAAACCGATATAGCTTCTTGCTGAATCTGCATATTCGTAATCTCTTGAACTTACCTGCAAGAAATATGCAACGTCCTTCCAAGATCCACCTCTAACGACTTTTCTCATATTGTCTGCATCGTTAACAGTTGGGTTAATGGTTGAAGAATACTCGTATGAAGCAGGGTCGTAAGAGGAATGTACCCATTCAGATACGTTTCCTGCCATATTATATAGGTTATAATCGTTTGGTTCGTAAGACTTAGCTTCTACAGTGTATAACGCCTGGTCTGCAGCATAATCTCCGCGCATTGGCTTGAAATTAGCTAAGAAACATCCTCTGTCATTATACGCATAGTAACCTCCCCATGGGTAAGTTGCACCTTCGAGTCCGCCACGAGCAGCATACTCCCACTCCGCTTCAGATGGTAATCTGAAAGAGTTTACGAATGCCGCACCTTTCTTGGATTTTTGATAGGAGTTCTTGTTTAGGGTTCTCCACTGGCAGAATGCCTTGGCTTGCTGCCATGACACACCAACCACTGGATAATCTCCATAAGCCTCATGCCAAAAATAATCGTTGTGCATTGGCTCATTGTAGGAGTACGCGAAATCACGTATCCAAGATGTTGTATCTGGATAGATCTCTATTTCTTCTTTCATGATAACATCCTTTCTTTTAAGCTTCCTATTCTTGGCAGCTTTCTCGATGTCCATATAGGTATACTGGAACTTGAACTTACTTACATCCCAAGTACGTTGTCCATTATAGGACTCCTCGATAGGCAAATACATAGTGTCCATGACCTCTGCATAATATTCGTCTGGATACTCATCTGTATCAAAGATCAAGTCTACATCGCGGTTTAGCTTACGGCCTTCATAACCAGTATCGCCTAGACCACTGTAGTTGTCTAACATATATTTTTCGTAAACCGACATGTTTTCTTCATCTGCATCCTGAAATGCAAATTCACCAATACCACCATTACCAGGCACTTCACCAACTTCGTCAGCAAGTATAGCAAGCTTGGTACGTAAGATAGAATCTCTTACCCAATAAACGAATTGACGATACTCACTGTTGGTAATCTCGGTCTCATCCATATAGAATGACCTTACGGTTACAGTTTTTGTAGGTGCATCATGTATTTCTGCAAGGTCATCATCTGCCTTACCCATAATGAATGCTCCTCCAGGAACCAATGCCATCCCATAAGGTTTTTCTGGATGCCACTTTTTTCCTTTTACACCGACTAACTCTCCTTTGTCTCCGGAGCCACAACTAGCCATCAGTGTTACAGTTGCGATTAATAAAACATACTTCTTCATATTCATGAAATTCGAGGTTAAATTACTAGTCCTTATAAATTCAAGGGCTCAAACATATTTATATATTTTCACAAAAACAACTTTTTAGCCCAAAAATTTACATTTAATCTTAAAAAAATTACACTTTATCGATGAAATGCAGTTTAACCGTTATTCCTAAACACTATTTTTTCGATGTGCTTTATACCATCTTTCAGGTATGATATTATTGCAGGCATCAACATAATCTTGGTGCATGCATGGTAATAACGTGTGTCTTTTTAATTTATTATTAACTTCTGATAAAAATGGTATTTCTATCCACCAACGTCCAGTCTTATTGCTCTTGTAGAATAAAAGTTCTTCGTCCTCGACCAATACGGTGAATTTCTGGAAGCTATTTTCATCTGTAAAGTCATCATCGGATATTCGTGAATTAACGCCTTCAATGAAGTACCAGATCATCTGGGCAATTAACATGGATGTTAACTCATCGTCCTTCGATTGCTTGTATTCGTAAATTCCAAACGAAGATACTTTGTTACTAAGTCCCGCATAACGAGTTATAGCACAGATTTCCTTGCCATCAAGACCATTTGGGGAAAATCGTTGTTTATTACTTACCTCCGAACCCTTGATGCTTGACATGTCAATAGTGACAATATTAGCATCCCTTACCATTGGTTCGACCGATGTAATGTCTGATGAAACCTCCCCTAATCTATATGCTTCGAAGTAAAGCTTTTCCATTAAGTCAATTTCTTCTTGGGAATTGAAATAGGTCTGATAGCCTAATGTAGTATAATTAAAAAGGTTGTATGGTTTCTCAAGAATGATCTTGCCCATGAAACTATCGTTCTTTATTGGCTTGGAGACATCTCCCAGATCGAACTTGCAATCCACATTAACAATATTGACCATCGGCTTGAAGGTGTCGTAAGATCGATAATTGGCATAGGTAAGGTCCTGACTTCCTCCTATTATAATAGGTATGATTTTTTTTTCCATTAAAATGGAAAGTGTCGTTCGTAGCGCAAAATAAGTATCTTCTACTGTCTCTCCCTTATTAATGTTGCCTAGGTCGGCAATTCCAGTATGCCAATTTCCGGGGAAAAGAGTATACAAGGTTTTTCTTATCTCACCTAATTGATAATCTTCACCAATAAAATTAATGTCATTTCGATTTTCAGGAACACCAATAATGGCTAAACGTACATCATCTAATTCAGGGATACCGTTTTGTTTGGAGTTGATCTTTAATTTTCTACCCAAGGTATGTTCAGGTAATAATTCGTTGTGCGCTAGAACAGCATCCTCGACAGGTGATAGAAAATTAAAGTTCATTGGCCATTATTTTTTTGAAGTTGTTTTTTTCTTGGTTCTTGTTTTCTTCTTAGGAGCGTTTTTCTCGATTATGTCTTTTACCTTTTCCAGTGTAAGTTTAGAAGCATCGACGGTCTTTGGAAGCTCGATCTTGGTTTTTCCTTTAATAATATGGTGTCTTCCCCATCTGGCCTTCTCAACACGAATACCATCTTCTTCCCAATTATGCACTAATTTATCGATCTCTTTTTGTTTCTTTTCTTCAATTAGCGTTATGATATCATTATCACTGAGGTTGTCCCAGTCATATTTCTTGTTGACATTGATGAACATGCTGTTCCATTTAATGAATGGACCAAACCTTCCTTTGCCTTTCTGGACTGGAAGTCCTTCATAAGTATAAATAGGAGCATCGGCCTTTTCTTTCTCTTTCACCAATACAATGGCCTCTTCAAGATCAACATTCAAAGGGTCGACACCGGCAGGGATTGAAACGAATTTTTTGCCATACTTAACATATGGCCCAAACCTTCCAATTGCCACTTGAAGGTCCTCACCATTGTATTGACCAAGGTCCTTTGGCAACTGAAATAGGGCCATGGCCTCATCAAATGTTATGGTATTAAGTTGCTGGTCTGGTGCTAAACTCGCAAACTTTGGCTTTTCTTCATCGTCTACAGTACCAATTTGAACCATCGGTCCGAATTTGCCCAAACGAACGCTCACTTGTCTTCCTGTTTTAGGGTCTTCACCAAGAACGCGTTCTCCAGATTCTCTTTCGGCGTTTTCCTTAACATCTTCGACTTGAGGATGAAAGGTCTTATAAAAATCCTTCATCATGTCTGTCCATTCCTCCTTGCCTTCTGCTATATCATCGAAATCCGCTTCTACTTTTGCAGTAAAATTGTAATCTAGAATATTCTCGAAATGATTGACCAGGAAATCCGTAACGATCATTCCAACATCTGTTGGCACTAGTTTCCCTTTGTCAGAACCCACTTTTTCCGAAAGAGTCGTGTCCTTTATATCACCATTTTCAAAAGTAAGTTGGGAATATGATCTTGGTGTGCCTTCTACAGTTCCTTTTTCAACATAATTCCTTGCTTGAATAGTCGATATTGTTGGCGCGTATGTAGATGGACGACCAATTCCCAATTCTTCCAACTTCTTGACTAATGATGCTTCTGTATATCGTGCAGGTGGACGCGTAAATCGTTCTGTAGCTGTTATGTACTTATTGACCAAGGATTCCCCAATTCTAAGATTCGGCAACATGCCTTCTTGTTCTTCAACCTCCTCATCAGTTCCTTCCAAATACACTTTAAGAAATCCATCGAATTTTATGATTTCCCCATTGGCTGAGAATTCTTCTTTATGGGTAGACGCCTTGATCTTTACATTGGTTCGTTCCAATTGGGCCTCGCTCATTTGCGATGCAATGGCTCGTTTCCATATTAGTTCGTATAATCTTGCCTGATCCCTATCAACATTTACTGACTGTCTTGAAAAGTCCGTAGGACGAATGGCTTCATGTGCCTCTTGTGCTCCTTTGGATTTACCTTTGTAATTACGGGTTTTGCTGTATTGAGAACCATAAGATTTGGTAATCGCCTCTTCTGCCCCTTTGCGAGCTTCGTTTGATAGATTTACACTATCTGTCCTCATATAGGTTATGAGACCTGCCTCATACAATCTTTGGGCCATGGTCATGGTCTTGCTAACTGAGAAATACAATTTCCTTGAAGCTTCTTGTTGCAGAGTAGAGGTTGTAAATGGTGCTGCCGGCGACTTTTTAGCTGGTTTCTTTTCTAGATTGGCTACTTCGAAATCTGAATTGGTATTTGATTTTAAGAATCGGAGGGCTTCCTCTTTTGTATTGAAAGCCTTAGGTAATTTCGCCTTGAAGGATTTCCCATCTTCATTAGTAAACTGTGCATCAATCCTGAAAGAAGCCTGTGGACTAAATCCTTGGATCTCACGTTCGCGCTCAACTATTAACCTAACAGAAACAGATTGCACACGCCCTGCAGAAAGACCTCCTTTGACCTTTCGCCAAAGAACTGGTGACAATTCATAGCCAACGATCCTATCTAGAACTCGACGAGCCTGTTGAGCATTGACCAGATCGTAATCAATACTCCTGGGATTCTCAATGGCCTTTTTAATGGCAGATTTAGTGATCTCATGAAAGACTATTCGCTTGGTCTTGTTCTTGTCTAATTTTAAAGTTTCTGCTAAATGCCATGCTATCGCCTCTCCCTCTCTATCTTCATCACTGGCCAACCAGACCATTTCGGCTTTTTTCGCTAGATCCTTTAATTTTTTGACAATGGCTTTCTTGTCTTTTGAAACTTGATATTTAGGTTTGAAATCTCCATCAACATCAACCCCTAATTCTTTAGATGGCAGGTCTGCAATATGCCCAAAACTGGATTCGACCTTGAAATCCTTACCAAGGAATTTCTCAATGGTTTTGGCTTTTGCAGGAGACTCAACGATAACTAAATTCTTTGCCATGTCTGATTTTTTCGAGGTACAAAAGTATATGTTTTTTTTAATATCAGGATTGTGTCCTTATTATATAAACAAAAAATCCCACGAATGTGTGGGATTTCTTAATTACGAATTTTAGCTGAATTATTCCACTATATGATTAATAGGAACACTTGATTTATCATCGAATCCTATCACTTGTTTATATACCTTATATACAGGGTGATAAATGAATGCGGCTGTAAATAATACACCTATTCCACATGCAAGTATACCAACAATCTGTGCAAGTAAGGATGAAATGATTATCAATCCAAACAGAATCAACCATTTCTTATTTCCTAAACTGAAGCTCACTTTAACTATATCCATAACTCCGAGATGCGGATTGAATGCAAAAAACGGAACGAAAAGATTCAATGGCACCAAAACGTAGATCAATGGCAAATAACATAACAAGGCCGCTGGTATTGAAATTAAGATGGTCATCGCCAACAATCCGAGAATCTTTCCAAGATAAGGTCCTTTTAGAAACATGAAGAAATCGTTAGTATGAACCGTTTCATTATGATCGTATTTTTTTAAAATGACAAAAAATGCTGCTTGAATCGCAGTTACAGCAGATCCCAAAACCAATATTGCTACAATTACTCCTGCAATGTAAAGGATTCCGAGACCAGCAAATATGCCGTCCCAAGTACCATCGCTATATCCTCTAGAACCCTCTTGCGCTATTGCGGCGGCAATTATAGGGCCATAGATCAAAATAAAGAACGGAATCATGATAAGAACGCTGATGATCTGCATTAGGAAGCCTTGCAACCATGATTTCTTGAATAAATCAATTGAAGCGTTGAAGATATTCCCAAAATCCAATTCTGGAGCACTTTTAATTTTGTCGATAAGGTACTGGACGGTATTCATATGAGTTGATTAATTGGTTGTTGTTCAAAGATATTGTTTTTAAGATAGATTAACATGACAGTTTGTCATAAAAACTAAATAAATCCTATCTTTGCATACTTATTGACCGTAAAGGATTCCACTAGAATATGGAGAAGACAATCGACGAAAAAAAGCAGGGAAAACCGCTAGTTCTTGAACAGGAAAAAGGTAACACTCGCAAGTTATTTATTGAGAGCTATGGTTGTGCTATGAATTTTTCTGATAGTGAGATCGTGGCATCCATTCTTTCGGGTGAAGGATTCAATACTACCCAGAACCTCGAAGAAGCAGACCTTGTTTTAGTAAACACCTGTTCCATTAGAGAAAAAGCTGAACTAACTGTACGCAAGCGACTTGAAAAGTACAATGCTGTCAAGAAACACAACCCTAAAATGAAGGTTGGCGTTCTTGGTTGTATGGCCGAACGCTTGAAGACAAAATTCTTGGAAGAAGAAAAAATCGTTGATCTGGTTGTTGGCCCGGATGCCTATAAAGACTTGCCTAATCTACTTGCAGAGGTAGATGAAGGAAGGAATGCAGTCAATGTCATATTATCCAAGGACGAAACCTATGGCGACGTTTCTCCAGTAAGGTTGAACAGCAATGGCGTTACCGCCTTTGTTTCGATCACACGAGGATGTGATAATATGTGTACATTCTGTGTTGTACCATTCACCAGAGGGCGAGAGCGTAGCCGTGATCCTCAAAGTATTATTGAAGAAGTAAACGACCTTTGGGAAAAAGGCTTCAAAGAAATTACGCTTCTTGGTCAAAACGTAGATAGTTATCTGTGGTATGGTGGTGGATTGAAAAAGGATTTCACTAAGGCATCAGAAATGCAGCAAGCAACTGCTGTTAGATTTTCTGACCTGTTAGAACTTTGTGCAAAAGCACAACCAAAGATGCGCATTCGATTCTCGACCTCCAATCCGCAAGACATGACCTTGGACGTAGTTGAGACTATGGCCAAATACGATAACATTTGCAATTACATTCATTTGCCTGTACAAAGCGGAAGTAACCGTATCCTGAAGGAAATGAATAGACAGCATACCGTTGAAGATTACAAACAGCTCATATCGGACATAAAGAACATCATACCAGATTGCGGCATAAGTCAAGACATGATCGTTGGTTTTCCGACAGAAACTGAAGAAGACCATCGCGATACCATGGCACTGATGGAGTATGTAAAATACGATTTCGGATATATGTTCGCTTATTCCGAACGGCCTGGAACCATGGCAGAGCGTAAAATGGACGACGATGTGCCGGCAGAAATAAAACAACGTCGATTGGCTGAAATAGTAGACCTTCAATTAAAGCATAGTGCCTACCGGACCAAACAATTCGTTGGAAAGACCGTTGAAGTCCTGATCGAGAAAACATCAAAAAAATCTGAAATTGAATGGAGCGGAAGAACACATCAAAGTACAGTAGCTGTTTTCCCTAAGGAGCATTATAAAGTTGGTGATTTCGTAAGTGTGAAAATTCATGATTGTACAGGAGCAACACTTATTGGTGAAGCTATTGGATATTCAAAAAACAATTAAAAATGGAATCAGTTCAAGCAATAAAACAACGATTCGGCATAATAGGCAATGACTCCAAACTCAACCGCGCTGTCGAAAAAGCAATCCAAGTGGCACCAACGGACATTTCAGTCTTGGTTACCGGAGAGAGCGGTGTTGGTAAGGAAAGCATTCCAAAGATCATACACCAATTATCTCATCGTAAGCATGGTAAGTACATTGCCGTTAACTGTGGTGCAATACCAGAAGGAACAATTGATAGTGAGCTTTTCGGGCATGAAAAAGGAGCCTTTACTGGAGCAACACAAACACGAAGTGGGTATTTCGAAGTAGCAGATGGCGGCACCATCTTCCTTGATGAAGTAGGAGAATTGCCTCTGACCACACAAGTCCGATTGTTGCGTGTCTTGGAGAATGGCGAATTCATTAAAGTAGGAAGCAGCAAAGTACAGAAAACCGATGTTCGAATAGTCGCTGCTACAAACCTAGACATGTTGGCGGCCATAAAAAAAGAAAAGTTCAGGGAGGACTTATACTACCGATTAAGTACTGTAGAAATTTCGTTACCGCCGCTTCGCGATCGTAAAGAAGATGTGCATTTACTTTTCAGGAAATTCGCAAGCGACTTTGCCCTGAAGTATAAAATGCCTACTATCAGATTAACCGATGATGCGGTGACCATGCTCTTGAATTACCGTTGGAATGGGAATATCCGTCAACTAAGAAATGTGGCAGAGCAGTTATCGGTATTGGAGCAGGACCGAACCATTGGTTCAGACAGGTTACGTGAATACTTGCCAGATGTTGGCAAAAACTTGCCAGCGATTATTAAAAAAGACAAGTCTGAAAGTGATTTCAGTAGTGAACGAGAGATCATGTACAAGGTATTGTTCGATATGAAAAACGACCTTAACGATCTTAAGAAGCTTACATTGGAACTCATGAAAAGTGGCAATGTCAAGGAGGTCCAGAACCAGAACGAAGGATTGATCGAGAAAATCTATGGCGAACCAGAAACAAAGTATGAGGAGCGCATAGGAGAAGCTATGGAAGTCATGCCTATTCCGTCTGAACCTGCAAGAACTGTAGAACAATCGGATAATGGGCAGGATAAATACCATTTTGCAGAAGAAATTGAAGAGGAAGAAACACTATCCTTGCATGATAAGGAGCTCGAACTCATAAAGAAATCATTGGAGCGTCATAAGGGCAAGCGAAAATTGGCAGCTGCAGAACTAGGAATAAGTGAGCGAACACTTTATAGAAAAATCAAGCAATACGATCTTTAACAAAACAATATGAAAGCAGTCGAAATATTCAGGATACGAAAATCGTTCAAACCCAATAGTTCAGAAAGCATTAGGCAAGAAGCAGAAGACCTCATTAACGAAAAACATTACCAAGGCTATAGATTGATAAACGTAGATTTTGATGTTGCCGATAATGCAGGCTATATTTACGCTTTCATCGCTATGAAACGACCTAACACATATTAATGCAATTACGAAAGAGTTTTCTTTACTTATTATTATACCTCGTCATTGTAGGATGCGGAGCTTACTCGTTTACTGGAGCTTCTATTTCTTCAGATACCAATTCATTCCAGGTTAATTATTTCCAGAATGAAGCACCACTTATAGAGCCTGGACTAGAAAGGGATTTTACCTTGGCATTGCAAGACCTGATCCTGAATCAGACCAATCTGGATTTAGTGACATCAAATGGCGATCTGGTATATGAAGGCGAAATCGTGGAATACCGCATATCTCCTACTACGGCCACAGCACAGAACGTTGCAGCAGAGAATAGATTGACGATTGGAGTGAATGTTCGTTTTTTCGACAGGAACGACCCAGAAGCAGACATGGAGCAACGCTTCTCTTTTTACTTTGATTATCCCGGAAGTGCTCAACTTGTGGGCAGCCAAAAGGATTCTGTTATCGAGGAGATTCTTGAACGATTAACGCAAGACATATTTAATGCAACATTGGCTAAATGGTAATGACAACTTCAAGTTTAATACATCTATTACAACATCCTCAGACGGTTACACTCGAGCAGACCTCTGAGCTTGAGAACATTATCAAGCAATTCCCTTATTTTCAATCTGCACGGGCAGTCTACCTGAAAGGCCTGAAAAACCAAGAGAGCTTTAAGTACAATCAAGAACTAAAGACAACAGCTGCCTATACTACAGATAGAAGTGTTCTTTTCGATTATATAACCTCAGAAGAATTTGTTCAAAATGAAATATCCCAACAAATAAAGGAAAGCACCGAACGACTTAAAGAAATTGAAGTCAAGGACGTTGAGGACATTTCAGTTGATAGGAGTGTTACAATTGACGATACTTTAAAGAAACAAGTACAAGACACGGAAGGTGTATTGGACCCAGCTCTTTTTGAGCGAAAGATAGAAATAGAAAAAGTGGCTGACCTATCTCGCGATGCGGGCGTATTTGAAGTAGACACAGAGAATATTGAAGAGATACCTGAAAAAAAATTAAAGATCGGTGCTCCCCTTGATTTTGATAAAAATGAGACCCACTCCTTTACAGAGTGGCTTAAGATCACCAGTTTTCAGCCAATCGAAAGAAAAGAAAGCAAGGTAAAAGATACCAAGACCGAGAAATTAAAAAACAAGGACAAGGCAAAAAAATTCGACCTGATCGATAAGTTCTTGGCAGATCTGCCAAAAATTGACCCTAGCAAATCCTCAAGCTCATCAAAGAACATTGCAAAGAAGCAAATGATCAAACCTGAATCCTTGATGACAGAGACCTTGGCAAGGATTTACGTAGAGCAGAAAAACTACGAAAAAGCCATCCAGTCATATAAGATCTTAAGTTTGAAATATCCAGAAAAAAGTGGTTTCTTTGCAGACCAAATTAAGGCAATAAAACAATTACAAGAACAAAATAAATAAGTAATGAGCACTTTCACAATTTTCCTGATACTCATCGTCATTGTAGCATTCTTGCTCGTTGTCGTAGTCATGGTTCAGAACCCTAAAGGTGGTGGACTTTCCTCAACTTTTGGAGGCGGTGGAACGCAGCAACTAGGTGGTGTGAAGAAAACAACCGATTTTCTTGACAAAAGCACCTGGGCCTTAGCAACATTGTTATTGGTTTTGATATTATTATCTAATCTTGCCATAAATAGTGGCGGAGCAACAACTGAATCAAGGGCTCTAGACAATGACGCAACAATCCCAGTTGAGAATGTCATTCCGGAGACGCAGCAAAATCCTGCAGCTACACCGACAGATAGTACCGGAAACTAGTGTTATTACTGTGATAGAATTAAATATAAATGTCAGCTTGTCATCATGCTGGCATTTTTTGTTTCAAAATGTCAGTAGTTAGGTGTTGGCATAATTTCTGAATAAGGCAATAACGAATTTTTTAATTAATCAAAACACATATAAAATGAGCAAAGTAAAGATCAAACCATTGGCAGATCGAGTCCTGGTAGAGCCACTGCCAGCAGAAACCAAGACTGCTTCTGGGCTTTATATCCCGGATTCAGCACAAGAAAAACAACATAAAGGAACTGTTGTAGCTGCAGGAAAAGGTAAAAAAGATGAACCTATGACAGTAAAAGTAGGTGACGTTGTACTTTACGGAAAGTATTCCGGTTCTGAAATCAATCTTGATGGCATCAATTACCTAATGATGCGAGAAGAAGATATACTAGCAATCATATAAGTGCGATTATTTTAATATCAAAACTATTAAACACTAAAAGTCAATTCCTTTTTTCAAGGAACAATAAAACAAACAAATCATGGCAAAAGACATAAAATTTGATTTAGAAGCTCGCGATGGTCTTAAGCGAGGTGTAGACGCTTTGGCTAACGCCGTTAAAGTAACATTAGGACCAAAAGGACGAAATGTCATTATCAGTAAATCATTTGGCGCCCCACAGGTTACCAAAGATGGTGTAACGGTTGCCAAAGAGGTAGAACTAGAGAATGAATTGGAGAACATGGGTGCTCAGATGGTCAAGGAAGTTGCCTCTAAGACAAACGACCTAGCAGGAGATGGAACTACCACTGCAACAGTATTGGCTCAAGCTATCGTAAAAGAAGGACTAAGGAATGTTGCCGCTGGCGCTAACCCAATGGACCTTAAACGCGGCATTGATAAGGCAGTTACTGCCATTACTGCAGACCTAGAAAAACAATCGACCAAGGTCGGAAACTCATCCAATAAAATAAAGCAAGTAGCCTCAATTTCGGCAAATAACGACGAAGTCATTGGAGACTTGATAGCAGAGGCATTTGGCAAAGTAGGTAAAGAAGGTGTTATTACTGTTGAAGAAGCCAAAGGAACCGATACGTATGTTGATGTTGTAGAAGGAATGCAGTTCGATCGTGGTTATTTATCACCATACTTCGTTACAGATAGCGAGAAGATGTTCGCAGACCTTGAAAGTCCTTACATCCTTCTATACGACAAGAAAATTTCTACGATGAAGGACTTGCTACCTATTCTTGAGCCTGTTGCTCAAACTGGAAAGCCCTTATTGATCATTGCAGAAGATGTAGATGGTGAAGCCTTGGCAACCTTGGTAGTAAACAAATTACGAGGAGCGCTTAAGATCGCTGCTGTAAAAGCTCCAGGATTTGGCGACAGACGTAAAGCCATGTTAGAAGACATAGCAATACTAACTGGCGGTTCTGTAATATCTGAAGAGCAAGGACTGACATTGGAAGGTGCAACTATCGATTCATTAGGAACAGCTGAACGAGTTACGATAGACAAGGATAATACAATCGTTGTCAATGGCGCTGGTAAGAAAGACATGATCAAGAACAGGGTCAACCAGATCAAGTCGCAGATTGAAACCACAACGAGCGATTATGATAAGGAGAAGCTTCAAGAGCGATTGGCAAAGCTTGCTGGTGGTGTTGCTGTGCTTTATGTAGGTGCTGCAAGTGAAGTAGAAATGAAAGAAAAGAAAGATCGTGTTGATGATGCATTACATGCAACCCGAGCTGCTGTTGAAGAAGGCATTGTTGCTGGTGGTGGTGTTGCCTTGGTTAGAGCAAAGGAAAAACTAGAGAAACTAACCACTGACAACCTTGATGAAACAACGGGCGTTCAAATTATCGCAAAAGCCATTGAGTCGCCACTTCGCACCATTGTAGAAAATTCTGGAGGTGAAGGCAGCGTTGTCGTAGCCAAAGTAATGGAAGGTAAAAAAGACTTTGGTTTTGATGCCAAGACCGAAACATTTGTGAACATGCTGAAAGCAGGAATTATCGACCCTACTAAAGTAACACGAATCGCTCTGGAAAATGCAGCTTCTGTTGCTGGTATGATATTGACCACAGAATGTGCATTGGTTGACATTAAGGAGGATACTCCTCCAATGCCACCTATGGGCGGTGGCGGAATGCCAGGGATGATGTAATTCCAGCATATCAGGAGAATAAAAAAAGCGTCACAATAATTGTGACGCTTTTTTATTGATCAATAGCAACATATTATTTTATCTCACCAATATAAGACTGATACACGGTATAATGCTTAAGTCCGTCTGATTGTGTCTGAGTATCTCCATAGACCACATACAAGTAGTCTCCTATGACACCAACTTGCTGTAATGCATTGCGATTATCATCTTCGAAAGGAAGGTCATATTCATAGAATTCATTTACCGATGTATCAAATACACCTAAATATGATTCGAAATGATCCACATCATCAAACGAAGCGTCGTCACCATCCTCATCGAACCATTTTGTTCCTCCTACAATAATTAAGTCATCAATTGCACTTGTAAATGTATGGCTGATATTGGTCGGCATTTCAAAAGATGTATTGATTGACCCTGATTCCATATCATAAACGAATATATCATTGGTACCATGAGTACTCAATGAACTCATACCACCAAAAATGTACATCTTTTCATCAACAATACTGGCATCTGCAAAGAATTTGCGCTCTGGCATAATAGCCTCAGTTTCGAATCTCTCTAATGTGGTATTATACTTAAGAATTTGATTAGATTCTACACTATCACCTCCATTTTCGCTTTCAACTAGCGTATTGCCACCACCTATTACATAAAGGTTATCGTAACTAGAAGTTGCGCCATATCTGTATAGGTTTCTTTCATGAGGCACTGATTTAGGATCGTAATCGACTGTTGACCTGTATCTGTTCATTACTGATCCACCTACCAAGTAAACATCATTACCAATAACCTCCAATTCTTTGTTGACCTGATCAGAATGATCAAAACTGTATTCTGAAAGAACATCAGTATCTATATCATACTTCAGGATTCGCTCATCAGTGCTATTCGTCACCGTTTGTCTATGCGCTATGTAAATTGCATTTTCATTGCTTTTTACTGTCATACCCAGTCCCAAGAAATGGCTACCGCTGGACTCAAAAGTAAATAGTTCATTAAACGTTAATCCGGTTCTATTGCTCTCTGTCCTATCTACTGATTCATCAGATATAATAGGGTCAACAGTACAGCTTAACAGACTTGCTGCCAGAGTAAAAGCTAATAAAGAATTTCTTATGGAGTTCATAAGTAGGTTTTTATGTTAATTGGGGCTTTCCGGGGAGAAAGCATGCGAATTAAGCTAAACTTCATCCTAGCAACCAATTTTTTGAGGTGAACAACCACATTATTCGTTGAATTGCCATTTCTGGTTAACACAACCTGGTCTAAGGTCTTTCTTCTTATACTAAGATTGGCTTTGTTCAATGGCTGTTATTTATCATATTATTTAGCGAATGTTGCTGCCAGGTCGTTATAAAAATATTCTGCTCTGAGATACTTTTTGTTCAATAGGTCATCTACATAAAAGCTTTTGCGATGTTTATTGAACAATAAACCATGAACGTCCTGGAATTCAAGATTTTCTATTAGGCTCATGTTATTAGCATGTTCTACAGAATTGGCGACTAATTGATTATCATCGTTGAAATAAAATTTCCACTTATCTGTTGATTCATCATTAGGGAACTTTACTGAAACGACAGATACATCTGTTGAATCGTTAAGGTCGATCTCACCTTCCAGCATGAGCATGGTTTCATCCTTAAGAAGCTTAAATGGTTGAAAGAACACAAAAGAGGCTGCTTTAGCAAGATTCGTTGCCGCTACCAATTCTAAGGAATCACTTATCATTTGGCCATTAATGGTCATAATGACTTCACTCCCATCATAGAAAACTTCATGCGCAGTACTGTTCTTTTCCCATTCGATCTTTGTAAGAAAGACAGGCTGTAATTGAAAGGATTGCTTTTGAACGATCTCCTGTTCCAAGCTTCCATCTTCTTTGAATAACCTAGTGACCTTGTTAAAACTCAAGGCGTTTAATTTGTTGAATTTCTTCATCCCTCCATGTGCCCTAACACTTTTCTTTAGGATCGCAAGACCTTCTTCTTTCGAATAATTAGTACATGCTAAAAGGAATAGACACATAAAAAGCCCGAAGAATATCTTCGGGCTCTTTATATATAATTCTAGATTTTTAATCATACTATAAATGTACATCATATTTCTTAAAATTAATCGCCATTATTATCGCCTTTCTGGTTCATTGCCATTTCATGGTCGTATTGACAACATCCTGGTAGATTTTTATAGGAATCTTCATTACCTGCCATTTTTTCAGTATCATATCCTGAAGTTGCAATTGCTTCATGAATTGCCATAGCATTGGTTTTTGTATCATCAAAAGAGACATCGATTTTCTTTTTATCGACATCCCAATTGGCACTTGCCACCCCTTCAACACCGTTTGCTGCATTCTCGATGGTGCTTTTGCACATTCCGCAATTACCTCTTACACCAAACGATACATCTGTCATAGCCATATCTTTAACCATTTCAGTTTTGGTAGTTTCATTTTCTTTTTTGGTTTGGCTATTACAGCTTGTTAAACTCATTGTTGCTATTACAGCTACACTTAAAATTACTTTCTTCATTGTTTAAAATTTAATTGTTATTACTTGCTTTATTATTCTATTACTTGTTTTACTTCACCACAGGTTAGCATTGCTTCGCCAAAGTATGGATTGATTACTTTTACTTCTTTACTCAACCAATATGCACCATTGTTGTTATCTGCCATTGGACAAAATTCTACATAGAATGTATCATTAACACCAAATAACTGTATTGCTTTAATCAAATGCGAGGATAGGTGCTTAAAATGATTTCTTTGAACTTTAATATCAGTTACATTTGAAATTGAAGTGGCTGATGCTTTAATCTCTTTTTCCAAAGCCATCCAATGATTGTGTGCTTCCT
>JABDMQ010000018.1 GCA_013001365.1 Flavobacteriaceae bacterium | reverse complement strand
TTTGAAACTAATTATCGTAAATTAGACCAATCAACTAAT
The DNA here is from genome assembly GCA_013001365.1 of Flavobacteriaceae bacterium. Lineage (GTDB taxonomy): Bacteria > Bacteroidota > Bacteroidia > Flavobacteriales > Flavobacteriaceae > JABABD01. Next base: position 8,416 of record JABDMQ010000018.1, on the reverse strand, counting down.
CAATCTTTGCTGAAGTCTTTTCAGATAAGAAAATCAAATTATCAAACAATGACACGTACATTTAAAATCCTTTGTGCCTTGATCTTGCTCGGCACGAGTTTCACTTATGCCCAAGACGAAAATCCAGTTATTGAGAATATCATTAAAGAGGCCACCGAGAATTCGCAGTTGGAGCACCTGGCTCATGAACTCTTGGATGTTGTAGGTCCTAGGCTTGTTGGGACACCACAAATGAAGAATGCTCACGATTGGGCTGTTGCCAAATATGCCGATTGGGGTATTTCTGCACGTAATGAAAAATGGGGTGAATGGCGCGGATGGGAGCGTGGTATTACGCATATCGATATGGTTTCACCACGAATACAGACTCTTGACGGCATGCAACTTGCTTGGAATCCGAGTACTGGACCGAAAGGGATTACTGCCGAGGTCATGGCCCTGCCGAATAAAATAGAAGATTCATTGGCCTTTGCAAAATGGCTTCCAAATGTCAAAGGGAAATTTGTTTTGGTTTCCATGAAGCAACCGACAGGGCGACCTGATTATAATTGGGAAGAATATGCTACTGAGGAATCCCTCAAGAAAATGAAAGATGAGCGGGAGGTGCAATCAAGTGCTTGGCGTGCAAACATGAATAATTCTGGATACAATAGTCGTAGCCTCATTCCAGCATTAGAAGCAGCAGGAGCAGCAGGAATTGTACAAAGCCGTTGGTCTCGAGGATTTGGTGTCAATAAGATTTTCAGTGCCAGGACAAAAAAGATTCCAACAGTCGATCTGGAGTTAGAAGACTATACCATGTTATACAGATTGGCAGAATATGGAAACAAACCTGAAATAAAGGTGGTTGCAGAATCCAAGGAATTAGGAGTCGTTCCAACTTTCAATACCATTGCCGAGATCAAAGGTACAGAATTGCCTAATGAGTATATTGTTCTATCGGCTCATTTTGATTCTTGGGATGGTGCTACAGGTGCCACTGATAATGGTACAGGAACCATTGTCATGATGGAAGCTGCACGGATATTGAAGAAAATGTATCCCAATCCAAAGCGTACCATCTTGGTTGGGCTCTGGGGAAGTGAAGAACAAGGATTGAATGGCTCTCGAGCTTTTGTAGAGGATAATCCAGATATCGTAGATAATGTGCAGGCCTTGTTCAATCAAGACAACGGAACAGGGAGAGTGGTTAGATTGTCTGGAGGTGGATTCCTCCATTCCTACGCGTATTTAACACGATGGTTAGAAGCCGTTCCCAAAGACATCACTCAGCATATAGAAACTGAATTCCCTGGTATACCTGGTGGTGGCGGATCTGATTATGCGTCCTTCTTGGCTGCTGGAGCTCCTGCGTTTAGCTTATCGTCCTTGAGTTGGGATTATTGGAATTATACCTGGCATACCAATCGCGATACTTACGACAAGATCGTATTCGACGATGTAAGAAGCAATGCTATCTTGACGGCAATCCTGACGTATATGGCTTCAGAGGATCCAGAGAGAACCTCTAGGGAACAAAGGGTATTGCCTATCCATCCAAGAACTGGGAAACAACGAACTTGGCCAACAAAGAGGTCACCAACCAGAAGAGGTGGTTTGGACTAAATTTTAGTTCCTGTAAGTTTTCAAGAAGGCATCGAGTTCTATAGTATCATTCATTTTTTCATTGGCCCAACGAATCACAAGGTCTCGCTTAGGGTGATCAGGATTAAGACAGTCCATATCTTTGGAATCGAAAATCATTAAGGTGCAAAAATAGGCTTCCATTGTTTCAGTTCCGGAGGCTATGATTGTATATGTAGCATTACTTTGAGGGTCTAACTTGACATTAAACCAAACCATTTGGGGTATGGCTTTATGGTATATGCCTGTGTAAGTTTTATTCCACTTTCCGAATTGAGTATATGCCATTGCCTGTGAATCCCATGCAGACCTAGGTGGTCTATGCCTAATCATATACACTTCAGATTGTACACTATCTTGCTCTGTGGAATACGGGACAACGATGTAAGGGTCTGGATAGTTCTCAAGAGGATTTTGAGACACCATTTGGTTTACCGAGCCACAAGAACTCAGTATCATTCCTAGAAGTACTAAGAATAACGAATTTTTCAAATCAACTAATAAAGTTCAAACGCCTTTTTCACCTTGTCCACATAATCCAATTTCTCCCAAGTAAAGGTCTCGACCTCTTGGCTAACTGTTTCACCTGTTGGATTGGTAAAGGATACGGTCTTAATTTCCGGAGTCCTGCCCATATGGCCATAGGCCGCTGTTTCAGAATAAATAGGATTTCTTAGTTTTAACCGTTTCTCGATGAAATAAGGGCGCATGTCAAAAAGCCTTTCCACGATCTTGCTTATTTCGCCATCAGTCATGTCCACTTTTGCAGTATTATAAGTTTCGACATTAATGCTTGTCGGTTCAGCAACGCCGATCGCATAGGATACTTGTACCAATGCTTCCTTGCATAGACCAGCAGCGACGAGGTTCTTCGCAATATGGCGTGTAGCATAAGCTCCAGAGCGATCCACCTTCGAAGGGTCCTTACCGGAAAAAGCACCTCCACCATGAGCCCCTTTTCCACCATAGGTATCGACAATGATCTTGCGTCCGGTCAATCCAGTATCCCCATGCGGCCCACCTATTACAAAAACACCTGTTGGATTTATATGATAGGTGATTTCATTATTGAACAATTTCTGGATATTTGCAGGCAACTTAGCAATTACCCTTGGTATCAAGATCGATACAATGTCAGATTTGATTTTCTTGAGCATTACTTCTTCACTTGAATCAAAATCATCATGTTGTGTTGAAACAACAATGGCATCGATCCTTTGAGGTACATTATCATCGGAATATTCAATGGTCACTTGCGATTTCGCATCAGGACGTAAATAGGAAATATCTTTGTTTTCTCTTCTTAAGGCTGCTAGTTCCTTTAAGATGCGGTGAGATAATTCTAATGCCAAAGGCATGAAATTCTCTGTCTCGTCCGTAGCATAGCCAAACATCATCCCCTGGTCACCAGCACCTTGCTCCTCTTTTTTTTCTCGATCAACGCCTTGATTTATTTCTGGCGATTGTTCATGAATGGCAGAAAGCACGCCACAGGAGTTTCCATCAAACATGTATTCTCCTTTCGTGTACCCGATTTTATTTATAACGTCTCTTGCAATTTTTTGTACGTCGAGATATGTGGTGGATTTAACTTCCCCTGCTAACACAACTTGCCCCGTAGTCACTAAAGTTTCACAAGCTACTTTAGATTCTCGGTCAAAGGCCAAGAAATTGTCTATCAAAGCATCGCTGATCTGATCAGCTACTTTGTCCGGATGCCCTTCTGAAACACTTTCAGAGGTGAATAAATATGCCATTTATATAAATTTACTTGGAGATTTGACGCTTGCGTCGCAGGAAATGGTCACTGCCTTTAGCATTTTTTATACGAGGTTGCAATCAGTCAAATCTCTCCTCTTTTACACGGCGTCAAAAGTACAAAATTATCGTAAAACGCAAATTTTTAAATGCATATTAAACAAAAAGCATTATGGATTTTTAAGCCTTCTTCATTACTAAAGCCATATATGCAAATAAATCGTAAAAATATTTCCTCGAATATAGATTCTAGTTATCCTTTATTACTTTTATTCACAAAATAAAGAAGTCCATGTCAACACAGCCTAAATTAACGAGGTTCAATAATAACGTATTGTCTAAGTATCAGATATACAATAGTATCTTCATGACCTTGCCATTTGATACCATTACCAAGACCGGCGTCCTATTGCCTTTGTTTCATGAAACTTGCAAAAAAGGGTTTGCAGCTGGAGATGACCCAACGACCATTGTTGATACTTTTTTTCGGAAATACCAAGCTCGAAGATCTCCAGAGAGCCAAATTAAACTGTTGTTCAGGTTCATTCAATACATCGAACGTCAAGTCGTCCTTTTTGATGCTATTGAGGATGCTGCTTTTCCAATTGTAAATAACATGGAAGGAATCGGAACCCTGAGAAGCCTAAAGGAGTCGGCAAGTTCAAGTGGCAAGTTGGAAGTGCTTAAGCAATACTTGGAGGAGTTCAAGGTGCGGATCGTGCTAACAGCTCATCCAACACAGTTTTATCCTGGATCGGTTCTTGGAATTATAACTGACCTAACAGAGGCAATTAGGGAGAATGATCTTTTAAGGATCAACGACCTTCTTGCTCAATTAGGTAAGACACCATTCTTCAAGCATAAGAAACCTACGCCTTACGATGAGGCTAAAAGTTTGATCTGGTATTTGGAAAACGTTTTTTATAAATCCTTCGGAACGATTTACGATTATATTCAACAGAATATTTTTGAAGGAAAGCATATTGAAAATGAAATAATCAATATCGGTTTTTGGCCTGGTGGCGATAGAGATGGCAATCCATTTGTTACGCCAGAGACAACTTTGAAAGTTTCAAAACGGCTTCGAGAAACCATAATCAAGAATTATTATCGTGATGTAAGGAGATTACGTCGCAAATTATCGTTCAAAGGTGTTGAGAATCGCGTTATTCATCTCGAGCAGGAATTGTACAATATCATTACCAACCAGCCATCTGAATTAACCCTGGAATTCTTAAAGAATGAACTCACAGAAATAAAAGAGATCATTGTAAAGGAACATCAGTCGCTTTACATAACTGAGGTCATAAGTTTATTGAACAAGATACATCTCTTTGGATTTCATTGTGCGTTGTTGGACATCAGGCAGGATAGTCGTGTACATAATAAGGTATTCAATGCGATGGTTCAGGATATTCTGGAAAAGGGACAAGATCTCTTGCCGAAAAATTATTACGAGCTTTCAGAAAAAGAACAAGTAAAGGTCCTATCAAAAGTAAAAGGGAGTTTTGACATTTATGACCTAAAGGACGAAGACGCATTGAAATCCTTACGAACAATGATGACCATAAAGACCATTCAAGATACCAATGGTGAAAAAGCTGCCAATAGATATATCATTAGCAATAACCAGACAGCATTGAATGTCATGCAATTATTCGCCATGCTTAAACTAGTGGCATTTCATGAAGAATTAACGGTTGACATCGTTCCTTTATTCGAAACCATTACGGATCTGGAAAATGCACCTTCAGTTATGCAAGAACTTTACTCAAATCCTAGCTATTCCAGCCATCTGAAGAAACGCGGAAACAAGCAAACCATTATGCTTGGATTTAGCGATGGCACGAAAGATGGCGGTTATTTAATGGCGAATTGGGCGATCTATAGGGCTAAAGAGGAGTTGACAGCGGTAGCTCGCAAAAACGGGATTTCAGTGATATTCTTCGACGGTCGAGGTGGCCCACCTGCCAGAGGCGGTGGGAAAACCCATAATTTTTATGCCTCCTTAGGACCGACCATAGAAGATAATGAAGTACAGCTTACTATTCAAGGCCAGACGATCAGTTCGAATTTTGGCACCTTGGAATCTTCCCAATATAATTTGGAGCAATTGATCAGTTCTGGGATTGACAATAGCCTAAATGAAACAGACTTGAGCATGTTGCCGGAAAACAGGGAAATCATGGAGCATCTTGCAGAATTGAGTTATAAGACTTATTCTAATTTCAAGGCACACCCTAAATTCATATCCTATTTGGAGCATATGAGTACGCTTAAGTATTATGCCAAGACCAACATAGGTAGCCGTCCATCCAAAAGAGGAAAGTCTGATGGATTGGTATTTGAAGATCTTCGCGCTATACCGTTTGTTGGTTCTTGGAGCCAATTAAAACAAAATGTTCCTGGTTTCTTTGGTGTTGGAACCGCATTAAAACATTATGAAGACAAAGGAGAATTTGAAAAAGTCCAAAATCTCTACAGGACATCTAGTTTTTTCAAGACTCTTATTGGGAACAGTATGATGTCATTGTCCAAATCGTTTTTTGAACTAACCAGATATATGTCGCAAGACTCTGAATATGGAGGATTCTGGAATATTATCCATGAAGAATACGAAACTTCAAAACGTCTTATTTTGAAACTAACTGGTTTTGACGAACTAATGCAAGAGGAGCCTGTTGGAAAAGCATCTATCAATGTAAGGGAATCGATCGTTTTACCTCTTATCACGATCCAACAGTATGCTCTAAAAAAAATCCAGGATATGGAAAAGCAGGGTGTAAAATCAGGCAAGGAACTAGAAGTCTATCAGAAGATGGTCACGCGTTCCTTGTTTGGGAACATCAATGCTAGTCGTAATTCGGCTTAAACTCCTACTATACTTCCGTAAATAAAAAAACCTCGAAGAATTCTTCGAGGTTTTTCACTAACAAACAAAACTAAATCCTAATGCTCATTCATTCTAAAGTCTGGATAGGCATCCATACCATGTTCATGACCATCAAGTCCTTCAAGTTCTTCTTTTTCGGAAACCCTGATTCCTACGGTTACCTTAAGTATGTATAATATGACGAATGACGAAACTATACAGATTGCAGCATAGGAACCTACACCAACCAATTGGCTGACGAATTGAGCACCACTTGCAAGTTCACCGAACAAGCCAACAGCCAAGGTTCCCCAGATACCGCAAACCAAATGCACTGCAATTGCACCTACAGGGTCGTCCAACTTCAATCTATCGATCAAGCTTACAGCAAATACAATGATCGCTCCAGCAACAGCACCTATGATAATCGCGTCTGTTGGGCTCATTTGATCAGCACCTGCCGTAATACCTACAAGCCCACCTAGTATGCCGTTCAAGAACATCGTTAAATCCAGATTCTTGAACATCACAGTCGACACTAAAGCTGCAACGACACCGCCGGCAGCAGCTGCCAAACATGTTGTTACCAATGTCAATGAAGTCAATGCAGGGTCAGCAGAAAGTACCGATCCACCGTTAAAACCGAACCATCCTAACCAAAGTATAAGTACACCAGCTGTAGCTAATGGAATATTGTGACCTGGTATGGCTTGAGGTTTACCATCTTTATATTTACCGATTCTAGAACCGAGTAGCCATACTGCTACTAAGGCTGCCCATCCTCCAACGGAGTGAACAAGTGTAGATCCAGCAAAGTCGTAAAATGGTGTTTCTCTCATATCTAGGAAGCCAGCTCCCCATTTCCATGATCCTGCAATTGGATAAATAAGACCAACGTAAAGAATCGTAAAGATCATGAATGGACCTATCTTGATACGTTCTGCAACGGCTCCAGAAACGATAGTTGCAGCAGTTGCCGCGAACATTCCTTGGAACAAGAAATCTGTCCAGTAGGTGTATCCCTCATTATAACTGAGGTCCAACGCCCCTTCTGCAGTCAGTGGTGAATCCAATCCGAATCCTGCGAATCCGAAGATTCCAGAAGAACCTTCCGCAAATCCAGGATACATCAAATTAAAACCAACCAAGGCATATAAAAGAAGTCCTACGGTAATAATGAATATATTCTTGAATAAAATGTTAATGGTATTTTTTTGTCTTGTCAACCCGATTTCAAGAAATGCAAATCCCATGTGCATAAAGAAAACGAGTGCTGTACAGATCATCATCCATACATTATTTGTAGTTAGTAATTCCATATTTAAAATGTGATAGTTAGTTAATTATTTTAGCGTTTCGCCACCATTTTCTCCAGTACGAATTCTATAGGCCTTGTCTATTTCCGAAACGAAGACTTTACCATCTCCAACCTCACCGGTTCTCGCAGATTCCAGAATGGTCTTTACAGTGATTTCCTCAAAATCGTTGTTCACTACAATAGATATATATCGCCTTTGGATGTCACTGGTACTGTAAGCGATACCCCTGTAAACATGACCTTCTTTTTCATTACCAAGACCTGTAACATCCCAGTAGGAGAAAAAATTCACCCCTACATTATGAAGGGCTTCCTTAACATCGGAGAATTTTGATTTCCGAATGATTGCTTCAACTTTTTTCATTGTATTTAGTTTTAAGTTAGATTTTAAGTTAGAATTGATAAACCGCAGCTAGAACAAATGAACCCAAGCTTTTTGTAGCCATCCTGTCATTGTCCACGAAAGCATCATCTGATGCGCTGTCTAGCCTCAATTCAGGTTTTATCGTTAAATTGTCTATAACATAGCTTCCCGTCAAGGAAGCAGCTATAACGCTTGAATCAACAACACCAGTTCCAATTGCCCCAAAAGCACCATCTTCAGCAAAATACTCGCCTCTTAACCCGAGTGTGAAATTGTCTGAAGTCGCTAATTGTGGATAAAGAGCCACACCAGTAAATCCTGGACCATCGTCTTCACCACTTAAATAAGCTGCATTGATGCCTAAGAAGAAATCATCAGAGACATCGAATCCTCCTGTAAAGTCAATTTCGAAGAAAGATGGATCATACAGCACATTTAGGTATTGACCTGAATAACCAAGTTGTGCACCAACAGCGTAATC
>JABDMQ010000400.1 GCA_013001365.1 Flavobacteriaceae bacterium | reverse complement strand
CATTCTTCTCGATCAAATGCAGTTGTTTCTTCAACTCTTTCTTGACAGTTTCATTCTGGAAGAAATTGGTTTTTAGTCGTTCTTCAATGGTCTGCATAAGCCAGAACTTATTCTGCTCATTCCTATTAGTGTAGAAGTAATTTGATGTTTTCATTTCATTTTGAAAGTCTTCTATGATCTTCCAAATATCTTCAATACCTGTGTTTTCGATTGCACTGCAGAGCACGACTCTTGGTTGCCAATTGGAATCTTTTTTGGGATAAAGATGCAGTGCTCGGCTGAATTCTACCTTAGCTAAATTTGCAGCCTTAAGGTTATTACCGTCTGCTTTGTTAATTGCAATGACATCGGCCATTTCAATGATACCTCGTTTAATTCCTTGAAGTTCATCTCCGGCGCCAGCAAGTTTTAACAGCAAAAAGAAATCGACCATACTATGTACTGCCGTTTCACTTTGTCCTACACCTACGGTTTCTATAATAATGGTATCAAAACCTGCTGCCTCACAAAGAATAATTGTTTCCCTTGTTTTTCTTGCCACGCCACCTAAAGATGATCCGGATGCTGATGGTCTTATATAGGCATTCTTGTCTTTTACTAGATCTTCCATTCTCGTTTTATCCCCAAGAATGCTCCCTTTGGTCAAGGAACTGCTTGGGTCTACTGCAAGAACTGCCACCTTTCTGCCGAGATTGGTAAGATGCGTGCCAAAGGACTCTATGAAAGTGCTTTTGCCAACTCCAGGAACCCCAGTAATACCTATTCGAATGGATTTGTTGGCATGTGGTAAGCAGCCTTTTATTATTTCATTTGCTATTTGCAGATGATCTTTGTTCTTGCTTTCCACTAATGTAATGGCCTTACTTAGATCGGCAATATTTCCATTTAGGATTCCTTTCAACAATTCTTGAGAAGAAGGTTTTTGTTTACGCTTGCTTTTGATTTTCGTAATAGAGTCAGGACTAGTAATTCTTGATGAAGAAATCCCTTCTTTTTCCGATAAAGCGGTTTTATGTTTTTGTGTTTTGCTCAAAGCCTATTTCAATGGAACAGCGATCTTGGTCATGTCCCACGCCATGGTAAGATAAAGATTGTCTGTAGAATTATCAAAGGCAATGGTAAATTGTTCGACAACGGTTGAAAGTCTTTGTATTGAGACGTTAATAATCGCCTTGTCAAATTCAGGTTCTCTCATGGATTTCATATTAGTATCAACACCCCACGGATATTGCTTGGCATTGAATATGACTTGCCATGAAGTGTCATTAGGAATGGTCCATAACGTATATTCTCCTTTGGAAAGAATCTCATTGCCAATTATTAATTCCCTGTTGGTCTTGAATGTAGTCGCTTCATTAGCCCCAGTGCGCCATACCTCATTAAAAGGTACTAATCCTCCAAAAATTTCTCTATCTCGCTTCGATGGTCTATTGTAACGTACATTGAGCTCAAGGTCATCAACTTTTAAGCTAACAGATTTTTTTGGGCTCAAAGGTCTACTGAAAAGGCCATCGTTAAAGAACGAAAGGAAAAACAAACCTATAGCTACCACAAAAAGGAATAATAAAAATCGTTTTAGGAATCTGTTCATATATTCTTTAAAGAAGGATTAATTAGGATGTAAAGATACATCAACCAAGGTTATTACATTTCTAATTACAACGCGTGAAACGTACATTTTCTTGTTCTCCAAATAAAATATGTAACTTTTTGCAACGATCGAATAATTCGGTCGTCTTTTAATTGACATCAACCAAGATCAAGAAGTGCAACAACTCACAATTGATATCATAGAACAGTGCAAGAGAAACGATCGAAAAGCACAGTTAAAACTATACAATCAGTATTGTAATGGTATGTATGTCGTTGCCAACAGGTTTGTGAGAGATTCCATGGAAGCTGAAGATATCGTACAGGAATCCTTTATCAAGGCCTTTAAAAGACTAGATCAATTCAAGGGAGAAGTCTCCTTTGGAGCATGGTTGAAACGAATTGTCATTAATGCAAGCATAGATGTCCTTAAGGCTAGGAAACAAAGAATGGTTGACCTAGAAGATGTACACCTTAAGGTAGTAGATGCAAGCACAGATGACAATTGGATGGTCGATGATGCGATTTCAATAACCAAGATCAAAGCTGCGATAGAGTCGTTGCCAGAGAAGTATAAATACGTAGTTATGCTTTTTCTGATCGAGGGATATGATCATCAGGAAATTTCGGAGATATTAAAAATATCTCAGGTTGCATCTAGAACACAATTATCGAGAGGTAAAGTAAAATTAAAAGAACTATTAAAGCAAGAACGCCATGAATCGGGACATTAGGGAATTATTAGAGGAAGATTCTAGATTATCGAAAGGAGAAATGCCGGAAGGTCATGAAGATCGATTTATCCAGAAACTGGAAGAAGAGCTTCCAATAAAAAAGTCGAATCCATTCTTCTTTCTTAAGATAGCTGCGGGATTAGTGCTCTTTATGGGGTTGGGCTACACTATTTATAATGAAATGGACGGGAATCAAGTTAATCCAGATGTTGTTGAAACAAAGGATAATAGGTTGAATATCCAGTCATTGGGAGATATTTCCCCCGACTTACAGAAAGTAGAGAATTACTATCTGGCCAATATAAATATGGAACTCGCCAAAATGGAATATGCTCCCGAGAACATGGAACTCATTAATGGTTATTTAAAACGATTAAGTGACTTGAACAAGGAGTATGAAAGACTCAATAAGGAACTAGCAGAGAATGGCCCTAATGTCGAAACTGTCGAAGCCTTGATAAACAACTTGAAATTGCGCTTGAACCTCTTGCAGCGATTAAAAGAACAATTGAACGAATTAAACAATGAACAAAATGAAAACTTTATTTAATACAATAACCATTATGCTTTTATGTGTGTTGACAGTCAATGCACAGAAGCTTGAGAAATTCTCTAAATCCATTAAAGTTGATAAAGATGTCACAATAGACCTTAATACAAGCTTTACGAATATTGAATTCGATACATGGAACAAGAATTCAATTGAGATCGAGGCTTATATTGAAGGAGATGGAAATTCGAAAGAAGACCTCGATCGAGCCTTGAAGAACTGGGAAGTGATTATAGAAGGCAAGGGTGAAAGAGTTTCCATAGCTACAAAGGGTAATATGTATAGTGGAACTTGGATTGCCATTGCAGGAGATAACGAAGGGCTGGATTTGTTAATGGATGATATGCCAGATCTTCCTGAGCTTCCAGAATTACCGGAGATGCCAGAAATGCCAGAAATGCCTGAAATGCCAGAGATGCCTGTTGTT
>JABDMQ010000305.1 GCA_013001365.1 Flavobacteriaceae bacterium | reverse complement strand
GCAGGGATCTCTTTAATTATTTCTAATGCGCAAAGGTAATTTTTTTTACTTAGTTTTGAGACGCATGATAGTACTCAAGTACATTTTCTGGACACTATATCGTATTTGGTTCTATATTCTGGTCACCTTGCCGATCATTGTCTTGTTTCCTGTTCTTGTCATTTCTATTTCACGAGAACAGTGGTATCCATTTTTCTTCAGGCTGGCTCGTTTTTGGGCAAAGTTCATTTTGATTGGTATGGGCTTTAATTATAAGATCTATAGGGAGCAAGTTCCAGAAAAGGACAAGAGCTATATGTTCATTGCCAATCATACCTCCATGACAGATATTATGTTAATGCTCATAACGGTAAAGAATCCGTTCGTGTTCGTAGGCAAGAAGGAACTGGCAAACATCCCCTTATTTGGGTTTTTCTATAAACGCACATGCATTCTTGTAGACAGAAGCAGTCCTGAAAGCCGTAAAGCCGTATTCATAAGAGCACAACGGCGATTGAAATCAGGTTTGAGCATCTGCATTTTCCCAGAAGGTGGTGTTCCAGAAGATGAATCTGTGATGTTGGACGAATTCAAGGATGGCGCTTTTAGATTGGCCATAAATCATCAAATACCAATTGTGCCAATTACTTTTCCTGACAATAAAAAGCGACTCTCTTATACGTTCTTCAGTGGTGGTCCTGGGCAGATGCGTGCTTTTATACATCCATTTATCGATACCAAAGGCTTGACCATTGAGGAGACAAAGCAACTCAATGCACAGGCAAGAAATGTCATTATACAGCAACTGGAAGAAAATGGTACCTAAAATAGAAAAGCTGCCCCTGAGTAAAGAGCAGCTTTTCGTTCATCATTGCTTCCTTGTAAAAGGTTGCAAACATCTAACCAACTAAAAACCTAAAACTTAATTTTTAATCCGGAAGTGACACCGATCATGAATGGCCTGAAATTTCCGGTTGTATCATTAAACGCATTGAGATGGTACTTAAAGGTAGGTTCGAAATTCAAGGATGTCTTTTCGGTGATCCTGACTCCCAATCCAATTCCTAGATTTGCACTGTAACTCAATTCATTTATATTTTTTGCTTCACCTAATAGCGTACGCTCATCGTTTAGTTCTGTATATACCTCATTGTCGTTAAGGATCATGGCGCTGAACCCTCCTATGAGACTTAGGCCGACTTTTTTCTCAGATATTCTGTATTCTAATTCCACAGGAACCTCGATATAGGAAACCTCCTGGTCCAAGGACGATTTAATATTCTGAGCAACAACGCTAGGAACCTGTCCAAAAGCCAAGGTCTCACCACTAAGAACCGTTATACCTTGATATGGTTCCTTAAGGTCGATATTTCGCATGGTATTGTTTGGTGACGCCTGAGGGATAGTTCCTGCTGATGGCGCGAGGCTTTGGTATATAATGACATCGTTGGTATTATAACCCACATCAACCTTGTTGATTCCAGTCCTGACACTTAATCTATCTGAAATATCGTAGCTGGCTTTCACACCATAGGCCATATTGAGCTGACCCGTTTTTGAGTTGTTATTGAAATTGTTATGAATGGAAGAGCCATTTCCTAAAGTATTGTAATAAACAGGCGACACGCTCGCTGAAACGCCCCACCTGTTAATTACTTCTTCTTCTTTTTCATTCATCTCTTCCGCATCTTCAGTCGCTGCAAGTGCTTCCTCAATCGAAGGTTCTGCAACGTCTGTAGTTTCTTTATTTTCTTTTTCCTTTAGTTTTTCAATAGCCTTGTCTGCAACAGCGATCTTACCTTCAGCGTTACCCTGCTCAATGGCCTTTCCTTCCTTCTTGCCTTCAGAGGCCTCATCTACTGTTGGAAGTTCAGGTAGTTTTTGAGGAACATTATCTACAGCCACAGCGTTATTGATCTTTTGCTCTATGGCATTGTCAGTTTCTTCCGATCTCGATTTATTGAGAGGAGCCTCTTGCTGTGCGACATCAGCCTTTTTATCAAGAATCTTTTCTTGTGGATTTTTCTGATCGGACTGTACGATCGTTTTTTGGGTTTGTGAGCCTTTTAATTTATTCGAAGGATCTAAGACGTCTTCAAGATTCAAATCATTATCAGGTTCATCAATGGATTCGGTACCGCTATCAGAATCAGTTACTGTATTGTTTTGTGGTACAAGGTTGTTATTAAGGATATCCTCGTTTATCAGGTCCTTGTTTTCATCACTATCTTGAGGTTCTGTAACACCATTTTCATTTATGGCATCTTCACCTACATCTTCTGTGTCGACTATTTCAGTCGGCACTTCTACACCAATTTCAGGGCTGTTGAAAATAAAATTCCCTAAGGTAACTAACAAGGCAAGACCTGCGGCAACACCAACGATCTTCCACCAAATCGGGATGACTTTCCTTCCGCCATCTGCGTCATTCAGCTGTGTACTGATGCCTTCCCAAACAGAATCACCAGGAACAGCTTCAAAGTCCTTGAACTTCTCCTGAAAGAGCCTATCTATGTGTTTCTTATCCTTCATTTTTATAAGTAAGCGAATTAAAATCCGCTTTATATGTTTCTATTTTATCTTTTAATATCATCCTTGCTCTCGCTAGGTTTGACTTCGAGGTTCCTACTGAAATATCTAGCATGTCGGCTATCTCCTTGTGAGAATAGCCATCCAAGGCATAGAGGTTGAACACAAGTCTATATCTATTTGGTAGATCTTGGATCAATCCTAATAAATAGTCTGTCGTCAATCCATCTTCTTCTACCTCAACAACAACATCCTCTATCTGTTCTTCATTAATGATTTGAAAAACACCTTTACTTCTATAGCGTTGTAAAGCAGTGTTTATCGTCACTCGTTTTATCCACCCTTCAAAAGAACCTTTGCTTTTATACTGGCCTATTTTATTGAAAATGGTTATAAAAGCGTCTTGCAGATTATCTTCGGCCTCTGCATGATTTCTTGAATACTTTAAGCATAGCGAAAATAATTTGCTCGAAAAGAGCTTGTATAATTGGCTTTGTGCTTTAGCATCGTTTTTCTTACATTTTATTATGAGTTGTTCTAAACTCAATTGTCTTTAATGTATTAGTTTACCACTTCTTTTTATTATTAATTTACTGGCACCTCGTATTCTAGATACAGGTCTTCACCACTTTCATCATACCCTTGCCAAAACCTGAAATTATGTGTTTCAGTGCTGTTGACAAAGAAATTGAACGTTCTTGTTACAAGTTCATCTGTGAGAGCCTCACAAGGTGGACTTGAATTAGGATAAACAAAATTGCTAACAGCAATCGTGCGTATCTCTTCAACTTGCTCGTAAAAAAGATCGCGGAACACATGACATTCCGATGGCCTGTAATAGGTATACTCTATCATGTAACTCTGGCCTAATTCAAATGAACTAGGCATATCCACTGTCTCGATCGGCACATATTCCACGTAGGCATTGCTATTGATGTTATCGTCATCAATGCTACACGACCCTAGGAATATGAGAGCAATTCCAATAAATAATATCTTTTTCATGCAATTCGGGGTAAAATACATTTTACTATAGATGCAAAAGGTATTGAAAGGTTGCGTATAAAAATAAGGAATCCCAAGAATTTCTTGGGATTCGCAATTGATCTAGAAGATTTTTACTCGGCTATTATCTCTCGTATTTTTTGTTCGAGTTCGTCCATTAGGTCTGGATTGTCTTTAATTAATTCTTTTACCGCATCTCTTCCTTGACCTAATTTGGTGTCTTGGTAGCTGAACCAAGACCCACTTTTCTTCACCAACTCGTGCTCTACCGCGATATCCAGAATTTCACCTACTTTAGAAACACCTTCCCCATACATAATATCGAATTCTGCCATTTTAAAAGGTGGTGCCACCTTGTTCTTTACGACCTTGACACGTGTCTTATTGCCAAGAACAACTCCATTGCTGTCTTTTATTTGGGTGGAGCGTCTTATGTCCAATCGCACCGAAGCATAGAATTTTAGTGCGTTTCCGCCAGTGGTGGTCTCTGGATTTCCGAACATGACACCAATCTTTTCACGTAATTGATTGATAAAGATCACCGTACAATTGGTCTTACTAATTGATGCTGTGAGTTTTCTCAAAGCTTGAGACATCAATCTGGCATGTAATCCCATCTTGGAATCACCCATCTCGCCTTCAATTTCACTTTTTGGTGTCAAAGCGGCAACTGAGTCGATCACGACAATATCAATTGCGCCAGAACGAATTAGGTTATCAGTGATTTCTAATGCTTGTTCTCCATTATCTGGTTGAGAAATGATCAAGTTATCGATATCGACACCTAATTTTTCTGCATAAAAACGGTCAAAGGCATGCTCTGCATCAATAAATGCTGCTATACCACCGGCTTTTTGGGCTTCTGCTATCGCATGTAAGGTCAATGTGGTTTTACCTGAAGATTCTGGTCCATAGATCTCTACAACACGACCTCTAGGATATCCACCGACTCCTAAGGCTATATCTAGACCAAGTGAACCTGAGGATATGGCATCAACATCTTCAATGGCCTGGTCGCTCATTTTCATAACAGTACCCTTGCCATAAGCTTTATCTAATTTATCTAAAGTCAGCTTTAAAGCCTTTAGTTTTGCTTCTTTTTCTGTGCTCATTTAATACTTCTTTTCAATTAAGGATAGCTGCTAAAATACTACATCTTTTAGCAGGATACAATAGAAGTTTAAAAGGGTTTTGAACAATATTCGTCTTATTGATCGGCCTTTATTCAATTCATATTTTATACTTATTAAATTAAAAAAATTAAGCTTAATTAGTATGTTGTTAATAACTTTTTCTACATTTTGGTCTATTAATTTGCTGCTGTAACACCTGAATTTGTTGATGATTATGGTATATC
>JABDMQ010000271.1 GCA_013001365.1 Flavobacteriaceae bacterium | reverse complement strand
GGATTATTGTCCATGCCGTCTCCTTGTGAATCGTCATCGTTCGAGCATCCAAGAAATATGAGCGCAATAATAAAAGTAAATAAGAAATTCTTTTTCATCTTTTTTTTATAAAAATATATGTTTCCATGGCACACGAATAGGATTTAAAGATTTAATTAACACTTTACAAGAAGCTACTTCCACTTTATATTGCAACCAATACTTGGTTTCTGGCTAGTGCTAACAGACTGATTATTTAGTAAGCTGTCAATTGCTAGCCGCAAATCGTTTCCTGTTACTGGAACGCCATTTCCAGGCCTGGAATCATCCAATTGTCCGCGATACACCAATTCCAATTGATCATCGAACAAATAGAAATCAGGAGTGCAGGCAGCTTCGTAGGCTTTGGCTACCTCCTGAGATGCATCATAAAGGTATGGGAAAATGTACCCTTCGGATTTCGCGTTTTCCTTCATCAAATCCGGTCCGTCCTGTGGATAGTTCTCCACATCATTACTGCTTATGGCGATAAATTTCACCCCTGAATCGACGTAGTCCTTGGCCATATTACTAATTTCTAAATTTATATGTTTCACGAAAGGACAATGATTACAGATGAACATTATTACAGTTCCATTATCACCTTTCATATCTCTTAAATTCATCGTTTGACCACTTAATGTATCGAGTAAAGAGAAGTCAGGAGCCTTGGTGCCAAGCGGCAACATGTTTGAAGGTGTTTGTGCCATGTTTTTTTGCTTTAAATTACAATATTTCGGTCATTAAATATATTTTCTGCAGTTAATGTCGTAACTTATTAGTCATAGTAATTGTCATGGAAGCAAATTATGATACACTTATCGAAGCAATTACGGATCTTAGGTCAAAGGGATATACTGAAGACTTTAATTTATGTGATGCTGGGGTTGAAAATAAATCCAAAAAGAAGATTCATAGCACTGAAATTTTAACCGTTGTTAAATATTATCGCTTTGAAGGCGACACCAATCCTGATGATAGTTCTGTTTTATATGTAATCGAAACATCATGCGGTGAAAAAGGACTGCTTATAGATGCTTATGGTGTCTATGCTGGAAATGTTTCCAAGGAATTAATTGATAAATTGCAAATGCATTAATATCTTCATGATTCCTTAAATAAATCATATAATGAGTACAATAACTTTTGAGGACTTCAATAAGGTAGATATACGTGTAGGAACAATAAAAGAAGTAAATGACTTTCCCGAGGCAAGAAACCCTGCATATATCCTAACCATCGATTTTGGAAGTTTGGGAATTAAGAAATCTTCAGCACAAATAACAACACTTTACAAGAAAGAAGACTTGGTCGACAGGCAAATCCTTGCAGTAGTGAATTTTCCGAAAAAACAGATTGCAAACATTAAGAGCGACTGTCTTGTCTTAGGTGCTGTAGATAGTAAGGACGTGATTTTGCTCAAACCTGAGAATCGGGTCCAGAACGGAACGATTGTTTCTTGATATGTTGCAGTTGGATGCTGTACAGATAAATTTTGATAGTAAAGGTCTTGCTATCTTGAACATAGCTTTGGCTATTGTTATGTTTGGTGTAGCTCTTGGAATTACAATTGATGATTTCAAGGCATTACTAAAAAAACCAAGACTTTTAATTCTTGGTGTTGGGTCTCAATTTGTCGTGTTGCCTTTTATAACTTACCTAATAGTGGTAATTGCAGAACCACGGCCAAGTATTGCTCTAGGAATGATGATGGTAGCTGCATGCCCAGGAGGCAACATCTCTAACTTCATGACTCATTTGGCGAAAGGTAATACAGCCTTATCGGTTAGCCTTACTGCTTTTGCAACCTTTTTAGCTGTAATAATGACCCCCTTTAATTTTCAATTTTACAGCAATTTGTACGAGCCTACTTCTGAGATCATGAAAACTGTGGAACTTAATTCTTGGGAATTGGTCAAGATAGTTACGCTCATTTTAGGAATTCCACTCTTATTAGGAATGTTGTTTCGCAATAAATATCAAGATCTGGCCAAGAAGCTCTCTAGGATTTTGAAGCCTTTTTCAATTGTGGTTTTTATTGTAATCGTGGTCATTGCGTTTTCCAACAATCTTGAAATATTCAATAATTACATTCATCATGTCTTGAGTTTGGGAGTAGTACATAATGCAATTGCACTCCTCGTGGGGTTTGCCTTGGCAAAAGTATTCAAGCTGTCTTTTAAAGATAGCAAGACATTGGCTATAGAGACAGGCATCCAGAATTCTGGATTAGGATTGTTGCTTATTTTCACTTTTTTCAGTGGATTGGGAGGTATGGCAATAATGGCAGCATTTTGGGGAATTTGGCATATTGTTTCAGGTTTATTACTAGCAGGATATTGGTCTAATAAACGTGCGATATGAAACTACTAGGGCTATATCTTCTAAAATACTACATACGATTAGGTTTGTTCTTCTATTTCAAGAAGATTGTTGTTTCTGGCATAGAGAACATACCTAAGAATAAACCTGTTCTATTGCTGTCAAATCATCAAAATGCGCTACTAGATGCTTTGCTGATCGCAACAAGCATTAAAGGTTATGCTCATTACCTTACAAGGGCCGGCGTGTTCAAGAATTCTTTTGTTTCAGGGCTTTTAAGGCGTATTCAACTGATACCTGTTTATCGAATTCGTGATGGGTATGGTAATTTGATCAATAACAACGAGATATTCGAGACTGCTGCTGATCTATTGAATAATGGAAACGTAGTGACGATTTTCCCTGAAGGAAGTCATGATCTCGTTAGAAGAGTCAGACCTTTAAGCAAAGGATTTACACGTATTGTTTTTAAGGTATTGGACCATGATCCAGAAAGTGATCTGCAACTCCTGCCGATTGGAGTCAATTTTACAGATGCAAAGGTTTGCCCAGATAGTACCGCTATATATTTCGGTAAGCCAATTGCAGCAATGAAATATAAGAAAGATGACAGAAATAAGGCCGTTGTAGAGCTAAAAAGAGAAATGCATCAAGCAATATCTCAATTAACCACGCATATTCCGGAGGATAGATATGACCGAACCCTTGCAGAATTAAACAGCATTAATGTAAATTTCTTGAATCCTATTGCGGTAAATAAATGTATAGAAACTAGATTTAAGTCATGCGAAGCCAAGCCAAAATCTCGTATGAATTGGTTACGAGAAGTTCTGCAATTCCTTCTAAAGCTTAATCTTTGGCTGCCTTATGGTGTTTGGAAGTTGGTGGTACAGCCAAAAATACAAGAAGTTGAGTTTACATCGACCTTTCGCTTTGCTATAGCAATTACCTTAGTGCCTTTCTTTTTAATAGGTATAGCTCTATTATTAACAATAGCTTTCAGTTATAAAATTGCCTTGCTTTATATCATTGGTACATTGCTATTGGCATTACTTACTATAAAAATATAGATCTTTTACATCTGCCTAGCGAAGAATATGGCATTCATCAATAGCTTATTCGTACCATACCAAAACGCCCTGAAATTAGTATTGTCGGTAAAGGCAATAACGCGACCCGAGCCTTTTCGTCCCACCTTGAATGGCACTGTTCCTGCAAGGCTATCTAATTTAGGTTTTGAAATGTAGCCACTTAACAGAGGGTTTTTGGTGTACTTGATAGGATTGTCGTAACTATCTTTATCAGGTTTAATAAAAATCGTATTGTTCCTAAAAAGGGCTATTTTATCATTTGTATATCCGAAGTTTATTGGATGCGACCGATCTATTTCAGCTTCAAAAATGGCACCGCCGATCACTTGTGCTCCATTGAAATCTCCTCGTTGTTCAAAAGTAACATTCTTTGCTTTTATATCGCTTTTCTTGGTTTCAAATTCTAGAAGTTTTTTATTTTTCAGCCAGTTTACGGCACTTCTGTAGGCAATCAATGTACCGCCTTCATTCACCCATTTTTCTATTTTCTTTGTTTCACTGTCATCCAACCTACTCGTGCTGGGTACAATGATTGTTGTATATCTACTCAAATCGGCACGGCTGATAGATTTTGTATCGAGTTTTGTTA
>JABDMQ010000268.1 GCA_013001365.1 Flavobacteriaceae bacterium | reverse complement strand
TTATTAATGAGTGCGCAAATGTACTATATTTTTTAGGAAACAAGTATATTTTCGTACATATTTTATTCGAATTATAACTGCTATTTTTGTGTTTCAACTTTCAAATCGAATTTTTCGATCGTTTTGGCTGAGTTATTGCAGGACATTTAGTAAAACCCTTATTTTTACAGTCCCAATGATTAAAATTTACAATGAAATGAAGAAGTTCTTGCTATTGACAAGCTTCATGCTAACCCTACTTAACTGTTCGAATGATCTTGTTTTCAATGATCAAGCATTTCAAGCAACAATCGATAACGAATATTGGAAAGCCACAGAATTTGGCGCTTCCATTGAGGAAGATGGTACGTTTACAATTACGGCAGCTTTGAATAATCAGGTTGTGACCTTGACTACATCAAGTTTACAATCAGGAACCTATCAATTAGGTGTTAACAACGAAAATAAAGCCGTTTACAAGGCTACAGACCTTACTGTTTTTTCAACGCTGAATAATGGCGATGGGGAAATCGTCATAGAGAATTATGATCCTGTCGACAATACAATTACTGGGTCTTTCAGATTCAACGCGTATTCGTTGGACGGCCTTACAGTTAATTTCAATAGTGGTGTATTATACCGAGTCCCTTTACAAACAGAAGTTGAAGAATTAGAAGAAGAAGGCCAGTTAAGGGCAACAGTTGATGATTCGGATCTGATTGCCGAAGAGGTAACATCGATCATGGAAGACAGGATGATCGAAATAGTTGGAACTGCAGCGGATGGAAGTTATATCAAGATCTATATTCCTGAAAATACACCAACAGGAAACCATAACTTGAATCAGCAGTCTGCTTCTGGTACTTATGCGGTCTATGCTTATCCTAATGGCGTTGTAACCGCTGCTCAATTTGGCACCTTATTCATCACGGAACATGATATGATAAATGGTAGGATTCAAGGTACCTTCACATTTACGACCTTATTGCCAAATAGTGTATTTGTCGAGAATGGATTATTCACGGCCTATTATTGATACTAAAGCGCAGATTATACAAAAGGCCCGGATAAACATCCGGGCCTTTTTTGTTGAATAAAGCCTCGTTTTGTTAATAAGTTCAATACAATAAAGCCGTAATTATTGCTTAATTTTAAACTCTTTTTCACACAGAAAAATACAGCCTTCAATGTACTTGATTTTCGATACAGAGACCACAGGATTGCCAAAGCGATGGAATGCGCCAGTTACCGATACCGATAATTGGCCTAGATGTATCCAGATAGCTTGGCAATTACATGATTCCATGGGAAAATGCATTGATCATCAAGATTATCTAATCGTTCCTGACGGATTCAATATTCCTTATGATGCAGAGAAAATCCATGGAATCTCGACTGAGTTGGCTGCGGAAAAAGGGGTCCCGATTTCAGAGGTGTTGGAAAAGTTCAACGAAGCTCTTGAAAAGGCCAAGTTTGTGGTCGGGCAAAATGTAGGTTTCGACCTTAACATTACAGGCGCAGAATTTATAAGGGAGGACAAGGCAACCCAACTCCTCGAACTTCCTGTGCTGGATACCTGTACAGAACATACAGCGCAATTATGCAAGATTCCTGGAGGACGAGGCGGGAAATTCAAGCTGCCAACACTCACGGAGTTGCATGAGCACTTGTTCAATAAACCGTTTAATGAAGCTCATAATGCAACTGCAGATGTCGAGGCAACGGCAAGATGTTTTTTCGAGCTCATCAGATTAGGTGAATTCACCAAGGAACAATTGGACGCCCAGCCTGATTATTTTGAAGCGTTCAATAAAGAGAACCCAGCTACAATAGACCTCATTGGTCTTAAGCATATCAATTTACAGGCTGAAAGCAAAAGGATAAAAGATAGCCTAGATTCCATAAACAAAAAAGACGAGGAAGTTCTCGATACTGAGGAATCACTTTCAGGACTTGTGGACGTTGATTTTGTTCATCTTCATAATCATTCGCAGTTTTCTGTATTGCAGTCCACCATAAGCATCAAGGACCTAGTCGCTTCAGCGGCAAAAGAGAGAATGCCTGCTGTTGCATTGACGGATCATGCTAATATGATGGGCGCCTTTCATTTCGTAAAGGCCATCCAAATGCATAATAGGCAAGTGCGGACCAATAATGAAGCATTAACAGAAACCACTGAAGCATCACAAGAAAGAGAGATCAAGCCCATCCTAGGATGTGAGTTCTATGTTTGTGAGGACCATAACAACAAATCGGTAAAGGATTATGGTTATCAGGTTGTTTTATTGGCCAAGAACAAGAAAGGGTATCATAACTTGGCAAAGATGTCTTCCATCGCTTATACTGAAGGATTTTATTATGTACCTCGAATCGATAGATCGGTTATTGAACAGTACAAGGAGGATATCATAGTACTTACTGGTAATCTGTATGGTGAGGTCCCCGGAAAAATATTGAACATTGGCGAAAAACAGGCCGAAGAGGCACTGATCTGGTGGAAAGACCAATTTGGTGAAGACCTTTACATTGAGCTTATGCGTCATGACCAAGAAGATGAAGACCGCGTAAATCCGGTCTTGATAGAGTTGGCAAGAAAGCATGATGTTAAATTAGTAGCGACCAACAACACCTACTATTGCGATAAGGAAAGCGCCAATGCACATGACATACTCCTCTGTGTTAAGGATGGAGAGAAGCAAGCTACGCCTATTGGTCGCGGTCGTGGTTACCGTTATGGATTGCCAAATCAAGAGTATTACTTCAAGTCTTCAGACGAGATGAAAACCCTATTCAGGGACGTGCCTCAAGCGATTGTCAATATCCAGGAAGTTGTAGATAAGATTGAAGACTATGACCTAGCACGTGACGTCTTGCTTCCAAAATTCGATATACCCAAGGAATTTGATAACGAAGATGCCTATTTAAAGCATTTGACTTACGAAGGTGCCAAAAAGCGCTATGATGAGGTTACTCCTGAAATAAAAGAGCGACTGGATTTCGAGCTCGATGTTATCCAAAACACCGGATATCCAGGATATTTCTTGATAGTTGAGGATTTTATCAGAGAAGCCAGGAACATGAATGTGTCTGTTGGCCCTGGTCGGGGTTCTGCAGCAGGATCTGTGGTTGCATATTGTCTATGGATCACCAATATCGATCCCTTGAAATATGATCTTCTTTTTGAGCGTTTCCTCAATCCTGATCGTGTGAGCATGCCAGATATCGATATAGATTTTGATGACGAAGGCCGTGGTCGCGTCATGGAATATGTGATCGACAAGTACGGCAGTAATCAAGTGGCTCAGATCATTACCTATGGTACCATGGCAGCAAAATCATCGATACGGGATACGGCAAGGGTCTTGGACCTGCCTTTAGGAGATGCGGACCGCATAGCCAAATTGATCCCGAACATGTCTAAATTAGGCAAGATCTTTGGCGCAGAGGAGAAAGACCTGCAACGACAATTCAGGGCTGAGGACATGGACAAGGTCAATCAGTTGTTGAATATTGCAGACGGTGAGGACCTTGAAGCTGAAACTGTCAAGCAAGCAAAAATACTGGAAGGATCACTACGTAATACAGGAATCCATGCCTGTGGCGTGATCATAACGCCCGACGACATTACCAATTTTGTGCCTGTTGCCACTGCCAAGGATTCAGATCTTTATGTGACGCAATTCGACAATTCGGTTGTTGAAGAAGCGGGACTTCTAAAAATGGATTTCCTCGGTTTGAAAACCTTGACCTTGATCAAGGATACGGTCAAGATCGTAAAGGCCAAGCATGATGTTGAACTGGACCCAGATAATTTCCCGTTGGATGATGAGAAGACCTATGAGCTCTTCCAACGAGGGGAAACGGTAGGGATATTCCAGTACGAATCGGTTGGTATGCAAAAGCATTTAAAAGACCTTAAGCCAACGGTGTTTGATGACTTGATCGCCATGAATGCCTTGTATCGTCCTGGACCGATGGAATATATCCCAAGTTTCATTAGACGGAAACATGGCGATGAGGAGATCGTGTACGATCTTCCAGTTATGGAAGAGAACCTTAAGGAAACCTATGGTATAACGGTTTATCAGGAGCAGGTGATGTTGCTATCACAAAAACT
>JABDMQ010000266.1 GCA_013001365.1 Flavobacteriaceae bacterium | reverse complement strand
TGCTTAAGGACCCTACTGTTAATTTCGCTGTTCTTGAATGCGCCAGAGGTGGCTTGCTTAGAGCAGGACTAGGATTCAAGCGATGCGATGTTGGCATCGTAACCAATGTAGCTGCAGATCACCTGGGTCTTAAAGGAATAAATACAGTTGAACAGTTGGCCAAGGTAAAAGGAGTGATTCCAGAAACCGTTTTACCAGATGGCTATGCCATCCTGAATGCCGATGATGACCTTGTCTATGAAATGAGGCGCACTGTTGAATGCAATGTAGCCCTGTTCTCAATGGATGAAAACAATCCTAGAGTCAAGGCTTTACAGCGTAAAGGAGGCATTACAGCGGTTTACGAAAATGGGTTCGTCACCATTTGCAGAGGCGAATGGAAAATGCGCATCATGGAAGCCGAAAACATTCCGCTGACTTACGGAGGCAAGGCCAAATTCATGATCCAAAACGTATTGGCAGCCATTCTTGCAGTTCATGTACAAGGCATCAGTATTGAAGATATGAAAGCAGCACTTGAAACTTTCATACCATCCGCGACACAAACGCCTGGTAGATTGAACTTGTTCAAGTTCAATGATTTCTCGATTCTTCTGGATTATGCACATAATCCTGCAGGCATGCGCGCTTTGCAGAATTTCACGAATGAACTCGACGCCACGGTAAAAGTGGGAATCATTGCTGGTATTGGCGACAGACGGGTCGAAGACAACAATGAAATGGGCAGCATTGCTGCTGAAATGTTTGATGAAATAATCATTAGGCAAGACAAGCGTCTGCGTGGTAAAACGGAGAAAGAACTCATTAAGATGCTCGATGATGGCATCAAGATGAAAGACCCAAACAAGAAAACAACTATTATCCCATCCGAGAAAGAAGCGATTACTCATGCGGTTAAAAATGCCGAAAAAGGGGCCCTGATCATTCTTTGTAGTGACGTTATCCCTGATGCGCTTGACTTGGTCAAGGAATTCAAGGAACTTGAAGCAAAGGGAGAACTGAATTTTGTTTAATTAATTCAATTTTCTTTATTGAAATAATCAGATTGGATCTGTTCATTGATGCCATCTTGGAACTTGGTCATACTAAACCATTGATGTATGGAATATGAGCCAGTTTCGCCTTGCTTGTTCACTGCGATATAGCCAACCTGGAAATTCTTGTAATCACTGTTTGGTTTATTGACGATTCTACCAATAGCTTCTTCGCAGGCTTCTTGAGGTGATTTCCCTTGCCGCATTAATTCTACCACCAAGAAACTACCAACGGTCTTCACCACTTCTTCGCCTAAACCAGTCGCTACAGCTGCGCCAATTTCATTGTCTACGAACAATCCTGATCCAATTATTGGGCTGTCACCTACACGCCCGGCCATTTTATAGGCCAGTCCACTAGTGGTGCATGCTCCAGAAATATCACCGTTCTTATCTATGGCCAGCATGCCAATGGTATCATGATTCTCGATATTGATGATGGGTTTGTACTTAGCTTCAACCTTCCATTTTTCCCAAGCTTCTTTTGATGCCTCTGTCAATAAGTCTTCTGGTTCGAAACCTTGAGAGACTGCAAATTGTTTCGCGCCTTCGCCGGCAAGCATGACATGAGGCGTGTCTTCCATGACTTTGCGAGCAATAGAAACCGCATGTGTGATGTCCTTAAGATACACCACAGCGCCACAATTACCGTTTTTGTCCATAATACAAGCATCCAATGTTACATTGCCTTCTCTGTCTGGTAATCCTCCTTTCCCAACGGATTGACCCTTCTCATTGGCTTCTTCGATCATGCATCCTTGTTCTACGGCATCCAAGGCAGTTCCACCAGATTGTAGGACTTCCATAGCCTTAGCAGTTGCTGCTTCCACATGCCAAGTCGCAATGACCAAGGGTAATGATGCTTTCGCACCGGTGCTCTTTTCTTTTGATTTGGATTCGTCGCAACTTGATAGGGTACTGCCAACTGCTAAACCTGCACTGGTCAGTGCAGCATTCTTAATGAATTTTCTTCTTTTCATTCGTTAGTTTATTTTTAATTCTTGTCCGAACTGTATGCGGTATCCGTTGCAATCGAAGATCGAGAATTCCCTCATGCCATATTCAAAATTCTCTATGGGATAACAGACACGAACTTTGTCTTTTAGGATCTGCCAAATAACATCGACATTGTCGGTATTTATATATAAACTGCCAGTCATGACCGTATTTGGATGTTTCTCCTTAAAGAACCTTTCTGAGAACATGATCGAAATATCATCTTTGTGCATGATGGCCCACTGATTACCTTCACGATCCATGCATTTGAAATCCAAGATGTCTTCGTAAAAGGAAATGGTTTCATCCATGTCTTCTACTTCTAACATTGGAACTAAATGATTGAATGCCATGTTAATTGATTCTTATTTCGTCAACAAAAAGCCAACTTCTTCCATTGTGCTCATATCCTAAATGCCATTCAGGCAATTGCCCCACTGTTTTCGCAACGATCTTGATATATCTAAATTCCTTATCGATAGGACCAAATGAAACTTCTTTGATGTCTATGCTTTCAGAAGGATTCACGGCTTCGATTTTAACTGATTCATTTGCAATTGGAACGAAATCCTTACCGTTTTTAGAGCCAAAACATTGTACTTCAGTAGGGTAAAAAATCCATGACCTTTGGTCTTGCAAAAAATTGACTGAAACCAAATTTACCAATTTTAAACTACCTAAGTCAATAGTTGCAATAAGATCGGTATCATTATATCCTTGCCAAGTGCCTGTCCTGAAATCTTTTGCTCCAAGAATGCCATCGATCAAAGCATCATTTCCGCCCGCATTGTATTGATTAGCATAATCGGTCTCAAGCTTAATTGAAAGATCTGGGTCTATTTTATAGAACTTAGTAGTGATCCTTGCACTTTCTTTCCCCTCTTTTTCCGAATAGACTTCTAGAAGTGAAGGCTTATTTATTACAAACGATTGTTCATACTTTTTAAAACCTTGGTCATCCAGTTTATAGAATATGGGGGCATTGTTATCTGAGTTTGCC